>JAYUAK010000280.1:0-1591 GCA_043741335.1 Actinomycetota bacterium | reverse complement strand
CGATCGGGTGGAACGCGTGGACCGACTTCGGCGGCAAGCGAGAGCCCGCCAACGTGTCCACGATCCTGGTCGGGGAGTCCGGCGCGGCCCGCAAGACGACCGTGATCAACATCGCGAGCGAGCTGATGCGGAACGCCTACGTCGGCGTCGACGCCCAGCGCGAGGACGCGCTCCGCGTTCACCCCGCGAGCAGGGCGTCGGACGCCGGCATCATCGCCGCGCTCGCGCCGCTCGAGCAGGACACCGCGCGCCGCTGGGAGATGGACCCGCCGCCCCGCAACCTCTGGACCTGGGACGAGGTCGGCCAACTGATGACACAGGACGGATCCTGGCGCACCGCGGCCCGAGGGATCCTGCTCGGGGCACTCGAAGGCAGGCAGCCCGGATCCCAGACGGCGAAGAAGGGGCCGACGGATCAGCTTCCCCTCCCGTCGCGCTGTTCGCTCTCAGTCGTCGGCACGATGACGACCGCGGAGCTCGAAGACAAGACGACGGACCTCGGGATCATGCGCGACGGGTTCCTCGGACGCTTCCTCGTCGTCAACGTGCGTCCTTCGGATGTGGACTTGGCCTTCGCTCCCGTCGAGACGGTCGAGTTCCGCCGCGCACGGGAGCAGCTCACGAAGCGCGTCAGGGCCATCTGCGACGACCCTCCCACCGGGCCCATCTCGACCCTGATGACGGAGCACGCGCGCGAGATGCGCGCCGCCTGGTACTCGCAGATGAAGCGCGCGATCCGGGCCATCAAGGAGGAGGAGGTGCGTGGGATCGTCGGCTCGCACTTCGCCCGGCAGCAGGTCACCGCGGCGAAAGTCTCGCTCGTGCTCGCGACGTGTGAGGGATCGCGCGAGATCCACGCCGAGCACGTCGCCCAAGGACAGGCGCTGGTCGACGTGAGCCTGCGCGAGATCAAGCGCCTCGCGGAGATCTCGATGCGCGGCCACGAGTCCACCTTCCGCCGCCTCGTCCATGCGTCCCTCAGCGTGCACGGCAAGCTCAGCGTGGCGGACGCGATGATCGAGGTGCGGCCACGAGAGCTTAGGGCTCGAGACGCGAAGCTGATGATCGACGCCCTGCACGACGCCGGCGACATCGTCGTCAAGCCCGTGCAAGGCGAAGACGGATCGTACGCCCAGTTCATCTACCCATCCGGGTATCGCAACGGCGACTCCCCGGACGGGGACCCAGAGGAGACGACGTGATCAACACCTATGCCTTGCTCGAAATTCCCGGCTCGATCTCGATCCCGGAGCATCGCCTCGCGGACTGGGCGTTGGGCGAGTACAAGCGCCTCGAAGGCGAGAACGCGGCCTTGCGTGAGCAGCTCGCGGCGCTTACGAGCCGCATCCAGATGACGCTGCCCGCCGAGGGGGAGAAGCCGTGAGCAGTGACCAGTACCACCAGGGGGCCGCGCTTCACCGAAGTCTGAAGTGGGAGGAGAGGCGCGCCCGCGACCTGCGCTGGTACCTCGGGTTGCCTCGCCCGATCGTCAGAATGAAGATGACCAAGATCGTCCGCTCGCACTACTTCGACTCCACGCCCTACCGGAGCGACGCCCTGCCGTTCACGCTCTTCCCGAAGTCACCAGTAG
>JAYUAK010000279.1:0-9333 GCA_043741335.1 Actinomycetota bacterium | reverse complement strand
TCTGCTGGACCAGCCCGCCGTCGCGATACGCGAGCGCCATCTCCTCGACCATGAAGGGAACACCTTCGGCTTGCGCGTGCATCACCGCAGCGCCCGACGCGTCCACCGGACCGCCGAGCACTTGCGCCAGGAGCGCCCTCGAGTCCGCCTGGGTGAATCGATCCACCCTCAGCCGCCGCACCAACCCCATCCGGCCCAGGTCGGCGATCAGGTTCACAGCCTCGGTGACCACCGCGAGCTCCTCCGGCCGGATCGCGAACATCAGGAAGATCGGGCTCGCGGCGTCGGCGCGGACCACGTACCGGAGCAGACGGAGGCTGTCCTCGTCCGACCATTGCAGATCGTCGATCAAGACGGCCAGTGGCCGTCGGGCGGCCAGCGCCCGGAACGCGACGGCACCGAGGTCGAACGTGCGGAGGACCCGGCGGTCGGGCGAGAGGGTCGCGAGGCCGGGGTCGTCCTGGCCGGACATCGAGTCCAAGCAGCGCGCCAACGCCTCCGACGTCGGGGCGTCGTCGGCCAGGCTCGTTGCTTCGGGAGAACCGACGATCGAGCGCGCCAGGAGGAACGGGCCTCTGAGCTCTTCGTCGGCGGTGACGGCGATCGTCGTGAAGCCGTCCTCGGACGCCAGCTCGGCCGCGGCCAACAGCAGCCTCGTCTTGCCGATCCCCGGCTCGCCCTCCAGGGTGAGACAGACGAGCCTCCCCGTTCGCGCAGAGGTCAGTTCCTGCGAGATGGCAGCGAGCTCCGCGGGACGGCCGACGACATCACCCTTCGCTCGATGGACGTGCAACGCCATCGGAGAGAACGATCGTTGAAGCGGCTCGAGCGCAGCGGATGTGGGGTCTCCTTCGCCCGAGTGCACAGGTCAGTTCCCGAACCAGCGGGCGCGCCGCACGGATGCGAAGTCGGCTTTCTCCGCGGCCGTCTCCGCCGAGGGCGCGACGAAGGTCCCGGTCGGGTGGCCCGGCGTCGAGAAGAAGTCCACGTCGACGCGCCCGACCTCGTGGTTGCCGAGCTCCACGTAGCAGGTGCCAGTGCCGTCGTAGCCGGCGGGCTCGCCTCCGCCGAGGATCCGAGCGATCAGGTGGTCGGCCACCACGCTCGCTTGGCGCTCGGCGAACACGCCGGCCTTGGGCGTGCCCACGCTCGTGACGTCGCCCACCGCGTAGACGCCGGCGAAGCGGGTCGCCAGGGTCCCGGGGTCGACGGGGATCCAGCCGCCCTCCGCCAGGCCGGAGTCCTCGACCACCTGTGGCACCCGGTGGACCGGAACGCCCAGGAACAGGTCGAAGGGAAGGCACCGGTCGTCGTCGAGCACCGCTTCGTTCGTAGCCGCGTCGAGAGCCACGACGCGGCGATCGGGCACGAAGTCGATGCCCCGCTCCGCGAACGCCGCCAGGATCGCGTCGGAGGTGGCGGGCGAGGGCGGGATCGGCCGGCCGAACGGGATCACGACTTGGATACTCACGTCGTCGCGCACGCCGCGCTCGCGCAGGTACTCGTCCAACAGGAGCGCCGCCTCGCTGGGTGCGGGCGGACACTTGAACGGGGCTCCGCACACGCCGACGATCGCCGTGCCGGCCCGCAGGGACGGCAGCACGTCGCGCAGCGTCTCGGCTCCCGGCACCGAATAGAACTCGTTGCCGGCTTCGACGAGCCCCGGCGTCGCAGCGAGGTCGTAGTCCGCACCGAGGGCCACCACCAAGATGTCGGCTTCATAGGCATCGAGGTCGGTCGTGACGCGCCGCTTCACTGGGTCGATCGCCGTGACGGTCTCCTGACGGAAGCGGACATGGGGCGTCGTGATGTCGCGGTAGGAGTGGCGGATCGCATCTGGCGTCCGTCTGCCGAACATCACGTCCAGCTTCGAGAAGCCGAACACGAAGGCGTCGGCGCGGTCGATCAGCGTGATGTCGACCTGGTTGTCGAGCTCGTGCGACAACCGGGAGGAGATCTCGAGCCCGCCGAAGCCGGCCCCAAGCACGAGCACGGACGTCGTCATGGCCCAAGGATAGGTCTTGGGGGGGCAGCGCGTGGCCGCGGTGCGTGGGCGCGGGGCGCGTGCGTGTCAACCGGTTGACGAGCAGCGACCGCCCCGCCACTGTTGGGTGTCAACCGATTGACGGATCCCACCTGCGGGTTCGTCGTCAACCGGTTCACGCCGGGCTGCGTGACGTCACCCGATCCGCGTCAACCGATTGACACGACCAACACATCTCACCCGTCCACCGGGCCGAGCTGGGCCAGCGCGTCGTAAGCGGCGTACTTGAATGTCTCGCCGAGCGTCGGGTGGTTGAAGACCATCTCGATGAACGTCTCGACGGTGCCACCGAGCGCGATCACCGCCTGCCCCACGTGCACGAGCTCGGACGCCCGCTCGCCGATGCAGTGACAGCCGATGAGGCATCGTGTCTTCCGGTCGAAGACGAGCTTCACCATACCGTCGCGGTCGCCCATGATCTGCCCGCGCACGTTGTCGCGGAAGAAGGCTCGCCCCGCCACGATGTCGAGGCCCCGGCGCGCCGCCTCGTCCTCGCCGAGGCCGACGCAGCTCACTTCCGGGATCGTGTAGACGCCGTACGGGAGCAGCTCCGAGACCTGCCGCTTGTACGCGAACCCGAACGCGTGGCACACCGCGACCCGCGCCTGTTCCATGGACACGCTCGCGAGCGCCGGGAAACCGATGACATCGCCCGCCGCGTACACACCGGGGACCGCGGTGCGGAAGTCCTCGTCGACGACGACGTTGTGCCGCGCGTCCACCACGACACCGACCGGTGCGAGGCCGAGACCATCCGTGTTGCCCTGACGTCCGGCCGCGACCATCACCGAGTCGAGGACGAGCTCTTCGTCGCCCGGCGACAGCGTGCACGTCAGGCCGGCGGGACCGCGCTCCACGCCCTGGTGCGTGCGCTCCAGGTGGAGCCGGACGCCGAGCCCCTCCATCGCCGACGCGAGCCGCTCTCCCATCTCGCGGTCGAGGAACGGAAGAAGGCCGGCGCGTGGGTCGATCAGGTGCACCTCGACGCCCAGCGCCGCGAACATGCACGTGTACTCGCAACCGATCACGCCGGCGCCAAGCACGGCCATCGACCGCGGAAGGCGGTGGATGCCGAGGATCCCGTCGGCGTCGTGGACGTCATCGTCGTCGTACGGGATGCCGGGCGGCCGGTGCGGCGAGGATCCGGTGGCGATGAGGATCACCTCGGCGTGCACGCGGGTGACGCCGTCGGTGGACGCGATCTCGACGGTATGCGGGTCGACGAGCCGACCCTCACCGCGGAGCAGCTCGATCCCGTGCCGCTCCAAGTTGGCGTGGATCCGCTCGGTCTCCAGATCGCGGACCGCGTCCTTGCGCTCGAGCAACCGCGAGACCGTGAGCTTTGGATCCAGCTCGACCGTCACGCCGTAGAGGTTGCGCTGCCGATAGCCCGACAGGAACAGGGCGGTCTCCCGCAAGGTCTTTGACGGCAGGGTGCCGGTGTGGACCGCGGCGCCTCCGGGTTCGGCCCCGCGTTCGACGATCGCGACGCGCTTGCCGAAGTAGGCGGCCTGCGCGGCGCCGCGCTCGCCCGCCGGACCCCCACCGATCACGACCAGGTCGTAGTCGCCGCTCACGGCTAGGCGGGCGACCAGGTCGCGAACACGCCGTCGGACACGCGGACGGGCGCGGCGTCCGGGGTGGCCGGTTGGATCCAGACGCCCGTCTCCCCCGACTCGCTCTGACCGGCATAGACGAACGCGCTCCCGTCGGGCGACCAGAGGCTCATGCTCTGCGCGTACTGCTCGAAGAACCGGAGGTAGTCGCGGCTGAACACCAGACTGGGTACGAAGCGTCCGGTGCTGAAGGAGGAGCCGTCCTCCCACACGTTCCAACGGAACCAGAGGCGCTGAGACGTGATCTCCGGGAGCAAGGAGAGGAGCTTAGCGCCGTCGGGACTCCAGAAGAACGCCGGCGCGTACTCGGTCGCCACGCGCTCGATCGTCCCGGTCGTCCGATCGATCACCGAGAGCGGCGTCACGAGGGTCGGACCCTGGAGGACCTGGAACGCGACGCGTCTCCCGTCCGGACTCACGACGAACGAGATCGTTCCCTTGGATCGCGCGAGCACGTCACGCCGACCCGTCGCGAGGTCATAGGCGACGAGCCGTTGCCCGTTCCCGTTCTCCGAGGCGTAGACGAAGGTGCGCCCGTCCGCGGTCCAGACCGGCGCGGTGAACATCCCCGGGTGATCCTGGAGGCTGATGTGCGAGCCGTCGAGCGCGAGCCGATCCAGCCGACCGGTTCCCACGTGCACCAGGAGTTGCTTCCCCGAGGGAGCCCACGACAGGTAGACCGGGCTGCCGGCGTCGATCGGGGCGGACGTGCTCGAGGTCACGTCCACCAGGCCGAGCTCGATGCCGACCGGCGGCGAGTTCCCCAGGTAAACGATGTGCGAGGACGTCGGATCCCAGGACAGGTAGAACGGCGCGACGGCGACGGGGGTGTCGGTGGGTCGGGTGCCGTCCGCCGTCGCGGTCATGACATCACCGGACGTCCCGTCGGCGGCGAGCCTCACCCAGGCGATGCGGGCGCCGTCGGCCGACCAGGTCGGCTGCCGCACGAGCGTCTCGCCTGGGACCGAATCGGCGAGGACGACCGCATCGGATCCGTCGGCATCGAACGCGGTGAGCGTCCCGCGCTCGTCCAGCACCGCGATCCGACCGATGGCGCCCGGGACGCCGCTTGCCTGGGGAGAGGGCGAAGGGACGGGCTGGTTGCCGATCGCCGGGGCGTCGCTCGCCTCCGGCGGATGCCCGATCGTGAGTGTGCATCCCGCCACGATGAGGGAGGTCGCGACGAGGGCGGAGAGGAGACCGCGCTTCACGTGAGGGAGCTCCTTCGATACATCGGGTCTCGACGCTAGCCACCGCTCGTCGGCCTGGCAAGGAGTAGATTCTCATGTCCCCGAGCGTGTAGCGGAGCGCTCGGTCGAGGGTCAGGTGTGCAGGTTCAGAGCCGGGAGCGCTTCCCGGATCCGCTGGAAGTCGGCGTCCCGGGTCCACAGCTCCGCCTCCACGTTCAACGCAGACACGGCGATCGCGATGTCGATGATCGGGACCGGCGTGCCGCGCCGCCGAAGCTCGAACGCCAGCTCGCCGATCTGCTGCCAAGCGAGCTGATCCAGATCGGACCAAGGAAGGCTCCCGAGCGCCAACCAGAGATCCTCGCGACGTTCGACCGCCGTGCCCGCCAGGAGCTCCGCGATCACCGGTCCACACATGAAGACCGACTCTCGCTCCAGGTGGCCGTCGAGCTCGTCGACGACCGCCGCGTCGCGGCCCCGTAGGTAGTCGACCCAGACGGACGTATCGGGGAGGAGTCTCACGTCCGGTGATCGAGCGCCCGGAGCTCGGTAGAAACGTCCTCGATCTCGATGCGGCCCCGAAGGGCCCTGGTGCGAGCCGCCGCGTCCTTCGACAGGTATTCGGAGATGGCCCGTTCGACCGCCTCGCGCTTGGACACCCCGGGATGTCGGGCCAGGAGCGCCCGGAGTATATCGTCGTCGATGTCTAGGGTCGTTCTCATGACATCACTATGGCATAGCAGGTCAGGCGTGGTCTACCTCGTCCGAGAACTCGAACGTTACCCCGAGGTTTCGACATCGCGTCTCGTGCACATCTTCAGGAGATGAACTAGCGTCCGAACTCCGGTCGGATCGGGGGATCGACATGGCCATGACGGTCGAGACGGCAACCAAGCTTCCACGGCTCGCGCTCATCGGGGGACAGTGGGTCGAAGGGTCCGCCGGCACGTTCGAGGTGCGATCGCCGTACTCAGGCGAGCTGGTGAACGAGGTCACACGGTGCGCACCTTCCGACGTCGACCTGGCCGTGGCGGCCGCCAAGGCGGCGCAGCCCGCCTGGGCCGCGACCCCGCTTATCGAGCGGGTCAAGGTGTTGCGACGCATCAACCAGATCTTCGTCGAGCGAGCCGAGCCCATCGCGCGCGTGCTGGTGCAGGAGATCGGCAAGACGATCACCGAGTCCCGCGAAGAGGTGCACGAGTACGCGGCACCGGCGTGGCAGAAGGCGGGCGAAGAGGTGCTGCGTCACCGGGGCCTGTTCTTCCCTTCGACGCAGGAGCAGACGAACAACAAGCGCTTGGTGATGACGCATCGGCCGCTTGGCGTGGTGGGCGCCATCACCCCCTACAACTTCCCGACCGACATCTCCTCGATCGCGCTCGCCCATATCGTGGCCGCCGGCAACACCGCGGTGTGGAAGCCGTCGGAGTTCGCGGCGACCTCGTGCGCCATGGTCGCCGAGTTCTTCGCCGAGGCGGGCCTCCCCGACGGCGTGATCAACGTCGTGCAGGGCCTCGGCGACGTCGGCGCTGCGATCGTCGAGCACCCCGATGTGGATGGTGTGTTCTTCACCGGCTCGACCGCGACGGGCAAGCAGATCGCGCTGAAGGCGGGGCTCAAGCCTCGTCTGTTGGAGCTCGGCGGCGACGGGCCGTTCATCATCCTGCCCGACGCCGACCTCGACGCCGCGGTCGAGGGCGCCATGAACGGCTGCTTCTACTACACCGGTCAGGTGTGCACGTCGGCCGAGCGACTGCTGGTGCACGCGGACGTGCATGACGAGTTCGTCGCGAAGCTCAAGGCGCGCGCGGCGACGCTGCGGATCGGCGACCCGGGGTTGGACGAGACCGAGATGGGACCCATGTGCAACGCGAAGTCGCGCGAGCGCGTCATCGAGCACGTGGAGAACGCCCGCGCGCTGGGCGCCGAGATCGAACAGTTCGGGCCGGATGAGGGACTCTTCTATCCGGCGACGGTGTTGACCGGGGTGACGCCGGAGATGTTGATCGCGCAGCAGGAGACGTTCGGTCCGGTCGCTCCCGTCATGAAGGTCGGTTCGGTCGCCGAGGCGATCCGGATCGCCAACTCGAGCAAGCTGGGCCTCATCGCATCGTTGTGGACGCGGGACCTGGCGACCGCCTGGCGCGTCGGAGAAGCGCTCCAGCACGGAACCGTGAACATCAACGAGACCAGCAACTACTGGGATCAGCTGGCGCCGTTCGGCGGCACCGGCGACAGCGGCATGGGTCGAGAGCTGTCGCAGTGGTTCCTCGAAGCGTTCACGGAGCGGAAGCTGCTGGTGTTCGATCTGGGCGACGCCGAGCACCAAGACCGCCGAGCCGAGGGCGGCTGGTAGCGCTCTCAGCGTCGGGCATCAGCCCGAACGACGCTCCTGGCTCTCGCGGACGCTCCGCTCGCGGTTCGATCGGTTCGGAGCCGTCAACCAGTTGACCCGGACTCGGGTGCTTCCCACTGCCCATTGTCCACAAGTTGACAGCAAACCCGCTGGTCGGATCCGTCAACCTGTGGACACCGAGCTGCGGAGCGAACCCCGCCTCGCGTCAACCAGTGGACACGGCCCGCGCGTGCGAGCGCGCTCACCAGATCGTGCGGATGGGATAGCTCTGCAGGACCTCGTCGCCGGTGACGAGGTCCAGATCTTCGACCAGCGCCTGCGCGACGAGCATCCGGTCGAACGGATCGGCGTGGATCGTCGGCAGTTCTTGGAGCGCCGCCACGTGCCGCTGGTGGATCGGGAGCAGCTCGCACCCGAAGCGCTCGGCATGCTCCGCGAAGTGCTCATCCGGTGGCTTCGGCAAGATCAACCGACCAGCCAACACCTTGATCGTCAGCTCCCACGTCGTCGCGACGCTCACGACGACCCGGGTTCGCGCGTCCGAGATCAAGTCGTAGACGGAGGGAGGGAGGCGTTCCACGTGATCGGCGGACCAGAGGAACACATGGGCGTCGAGGAGGACCCTCACTCGTGCGGGAACCCAGGGAAGATCTGCCACGGGAGCGGCTCGTCGAAGTCATCCGACATGTGGATCTGACCTTTGTATAGGCCCATCGGACGACGCTTCATCGGCTCGATCGCGACGAGCTTGGCGACGGGCTTGCCGGCACGGGCTATCACGATCTCCTCCCCGCGCTCGACACGCTCGAGCAGGCGCGAAAGGTGGGTCTTCGCCTCATGCACGTTCACGGTGTCGAGGTGCGAGATCTCCTCAGCGGTCGCCATAGGCCGCGAGTTTAGTCCGATAGTCTTAGCTAAGTCAATCATTCGAGCGTCCGCGCTCCGTCTCTTCGAGGATGCGTCTGAGCACCGGGAGGACCAGCCGGTCCTTCTCGCGCCCCGCGGCTTCCTTCGAACGGATCACGTCCGCGAGCGAGGCGACGTCGACCTCGGCGCCCAGGATGGTGAGGTGCGCCGCGTCGCGCGAAACATCCGCGTACCCTTCCGTGCCGCTCGGCTCGAACGTCAGATCGAGTCGTCCGAAGTCGGTCACCAGGTTCCACATGCGTGATGCCGCGAGGGACGTCGCGTCGTGATCGAACGGCACGCCGGACGGTTCCGCATCGGTCCACACGCGCGCGTGCAACTCATCCAGCGCCATCGAGAGCCGATCGAGGTTCGGGGCGGCCGGCTCCGGCACGATGTCGATGTCGGTCGTCACGTAGGGCGACCCGTGGATCACGCCAGCGAATCCACCGATCAACACGTGGCGGACGCCGTGACGCGCCAGAACGTCGAGCAGCTTCTCGGGGCGGAACTCAACCTCGGACATCGGCCAACGCCTGTCGGCCGGCCACCGCGAACCGGAGCGCCGCCTGATGTCGACGAACCCGCGCGTCGACGCCGACCGCCAGGTTCGACGACACCACGGACCAATCGGAATCGTCAGTGGGGAGCAACTGGGGGACGAGGTCCATCCCGCAGGCACGCACGGCCTCGGAGACCCGCTCGTAGGAAGGCTCGGTCCCACCGCGTTCCAGACGAGCGATCGCCGACTGGGTGGTGTCGAGCCGTTCCGAGAGCTCACGCTGGGTGAGCCCTGCCCGCCGTCGCGCCTCCCGAACCAGGTCTCCCGCCCGCATGGCGTGAGTATAGCAGATATGCTATACTCACGCCCTCAGCGGAGCTATCCCTTGGTGGGTCAGCAGTCGGCGGCGGCCCGGTATGCGAGACAGACCTCGTGCTCCCGAGCCGGAGCGACGGCTCCCATCCGCCGCGTCAGCGCGGACTTCGGAACGGTCTCGACGTTGTCGAACGATGCGACACTCTCGACCGGCAACCCCTCCTCGGGTCCCAGCGGAAGCTCGGTGGGGATCCCTCGCGCGGTCGTCGTGACGGGGGCGGCGACGACACGTCGGAGCACGGGGATCGCGCGATCCCGCGTCAACACCAAGTAGGGTCGCGGCTTCCGATCGGGGAGCTCGCCCCACCAGATCTCATGGCGTGCGGGCTCAGGCATGCTCGACA
>JAYUAK010000278.1:0-9403 GCA_043741335.1 Actinomycetota bacterium | reverse complement strand
CGGGCCGGGCGTCACGCGACGGCTCCACATGCAGAACGAGATGCTCGGCTCGGATGTCCAGTCCGAGGCGGTCGGCCATAGCTTCGAGCTCGTCGTCGCGGCCGTCCTCACCCGCCAGCACCCGGAAGAGATCCTTCACCACATTCGTCTCTTGAAGCCGCTCGATCAGCTGATGCTGCTTGATCGTGACGGCCGTGTGGGCCGCCACGGCCGAGAGCGCCGTGTCGGCCCCCGGGATCGGCGCCGGCACGCACGCGACCAGGAGCCCGATCCGTTCGTCTCCTGCAACGAGCGGAGCGAACATCGTCTGGCCCGCAACCTCGTCTCCCCACAGGGCCGTCGCCAGGTAGCGACCTCCTTCGGGTCCTTGGGGTCGCTTGTCCCTAAGCACGTCGCACCAGAGCGTTCGCGTGTCGATCACCCGCTCGTCGTACCTCGGCGGGCTCGCAGCGCGCAGCCGGAGACGCTTGTCGGCGTCCGTCAGATAGATCTCGGCGCGGTCGGCACCCAGAAGCGCACGTGTGCCGGCCGAAACCGTGGCGAACACGTCCTCGATCGTCGGCGCTCCCGCGATCCCTTGCAGCAGGAGCGACAGATCGGTGAGGAGGTCGACGCGCGCCGCCGCCTCCTCATACAGACGGGCGTTCTCGACGGCCCCGGCGATGAGCGAGGCCGTGTGCTCCAGGAGATCCAGGTCCGCGCGTACGAACTCGTGGGGGGCCTCCGCATGGAGAGAGATGACCCCCATGACCTCTCCGTCACGGCCGAACATCGGCACTGAGACGAGCGATTGGAAACGCTCCTCCTCGAACTCCGGGAAATACTTCACACGCGGATCATCGAGGGCTCCTTCTTTGATGAACGCGGAGCGGCGGGTCTTTGCGACCCAACCCACGAGGCCCTCGCTCCGATCCATGCTCGCCACGCCCGCGAGGTGTTCGTACGGCGCCGACGAGGCCCGGAGCACGAGACGGTCTCCCTCGACGAACCACATCAAGCAGGCATGACAGCCCGTCGCCTCGGTTGCCAGACGGACGATCCCCCGAAGGATGACCTCGAGATCCGGTCCGGACCCGATCGTCTGGATGACCTGGTAGAGATACGCCCGCTCGTCGGGCAGGCGCGTGGGTGCTCCTCCGCGGGACGCGTCGGTCGTTGTCGAGCGCCGTTGCGAGGCTTTCACCGTCATGGCAACTTCGCCCTCCCGAAGCTGTGCGGGCCGTACATGGGCGGCGAACGTACGCCCCAACCTTGCGCCCGTCAACTGCGCTGGAAGGGAACGCAGATGAGAGAAATCTGGTTCCCGGGCCCGAAGGCTGGATGTGGTGGTCGAATCGCACACCCCGGGCGTAGGAAGTGCGTGCGCTTTTGAGGCGAGCGAAGAAAGACGCTCGGCGCTAGGCTGGCGGCGCGCCGGCGCAAAGCGTCCACGTGCCTGGCATCCGACTCGACGTGAGACGGAGCCGCGACAGAGGGGAGGCCGAGTTGACGACTGACCTTGAGGCGTTCATCTCTCAGCCTGGACGGGATGAGGCTATCCGCGATGTTCGCAAGCAGATCGATGCCGAGGGCGTCGAGTACATGTACTACCAGTTCGTCTCCGTCACCGGGCGGATCATGGGCAAGGGCATCCCCGCCGCACACTGGGACAACATCTCGAACAAGGGATTCCAGCTGGTCTACGGGGCGACGGCCAACCTGTTCGTCGACCGTGACGGGAACTACATCGGGTACGGCCCGGAGGCGCGTGAGCTGGTCGGCATCCCGGAGCCCGAGACGTTCTGTGTGCTTCCGTGGGATCGCAAGACCGCCCGCGTGTTCTGCACGCTCTTCCGTGGACGGGAGGAGGAGGTCGACGGCGGGGCGTACCTCACGTCGGATTGCCGTGGCAACCTGCAACGCATCCACTCCGACTTCGAGAAGGAAACGGGATTGCATCTGCGGGCCGGGTGCGAGCCGGAGATGATGTGGCTGAAGGTCGACAAGGACGGCAAGCCGACCGTCGAGGGAATGACGAAGCCGTACTGCTACCACATCGACCAGTTCTCCGAGCTACAGCCGATCATCCACAAGGTCATGGAGTACGGCCGCGCCATGGGTTTGGACATGATCCAGGGCGACCACGAGGATGCGCCCGGCCAGCTCGAGCTGAACTTCAACTTCGACCGAGCGGAGCTCACCGCCGACCGCCTGACGACCTACCGACAGATCTGCCGTCAGGTGGGGCGGGAGATGGGCGCGTTCGCGTGCTTCATGCCCAAGCCGTTCATGGGGGTCTCCGCCAATGGATGCCACCACAACATCTCGCTCTGGCAGGGCGACGAGAACATGTTCCTGCCTGATGGCGACAACCCCAGGATGCCGGGGAAGATCGGTCTCCACGCGATCGGCGGCGTGCTGGAGCACCTACGGGCGTTGACGTGCATCACATCGCCGACGGTCAACTCTTACCGGCGGTTCGCCGACGCCGGGTTCTGGGCGCCGATCTTCGCGGACTGGGGCTTCCAGAACCGGACGACGGCGCTCCGGATCTCGGCTCCCGGACGATTCGAGTACCGCTCTGTCGATTCCGCTGTGAACCCGTACTTGTCCTTCGCCGCGCTCTTGATGGCCATGAAGGACGGGATCACCCGGAGCCTCGATCCCGGGCCCCCGGAAGAGCGGAATATCTACGAGGCGATCAAGAGTGGCAAGGAAGTGGTTCGGATCCCCGAGACTCTGGGCGAGGCGCTCGAGGCTCTCGACGCCGACGAGGTGGTCAAGGAGGCGCTCCCCAATGAGATGTACAGGGTCTTCATGCACTACAAGCGCGACGAATGGACACGGTTCATCTCCACGGTGAGCGACTGGGACATCGCCGAATACCTCGACATCCTTCCGTAGTCGAAAGGAGCGCGAGACTCTCCATGTGCGGGATCGCAGGGATCATCCACCGGGACGGCAACGCCGATGTCGGGTCCGAGATGACGCGGATGCTGCAAGCGATGAAGCACCGTGGGCCGGACTCGACAGGCTACGCGCTGTTCGGTCCGGAGAGCGATTTCGTGGTCATCCGATTCAAGCTCGCGGACGCCAACGACCCTCGAGGGTTTGATTTCAAGGAGCGGCTCGATCGGCATCGCCAGGAGGTGGAATCCCGGTTGCACAAGATCGGGGCATCCATCGATCGGGTGGAGCGTGAGACCGAGTACGCCTATCGCGCGAAAGTTCGGTACGAGGGCGACCTGAAAGCCTTGGCGGACTATCTGGAGGATGTCCCCGGGTGCGAGATCCTCTCGCTCGGCCACTCACTCGAGATCGTGAAGGACCTGGGGGACGCGCAGGAGGTTTCCGATCTCTACCGGCTTGCTGGGTTCGAGGGCACCCACGCGATCGGCCACGCTCGGATGGCGACCGAGTCCGACGTGGACATCTCGGGCGCCCATCCGTACTGGGCGTACCCGTTCTCCGATGTCGCCGTCGTGCACAACGGGCAGCTGACCAACTACTTCCAGTGGAAGCGGCGCCTCGAGCGGTCGGGGCACCGGTTCCAATCCGAATGCGACTCCGAGATCATCGCGGTTTACCTTGCCGAAAAGATGGCCGAGGGCGCCGACCTGAAGGACGCCATGGATCAGAGCATGGAGGACCTGGACGGCGTGTTCACCTACATGGCCGTCACGAAGGACGGCCTCGGTGTGGCGAAGGACGAGATGGCGGCCAAACCGCTCGTCCTCTACGAGTCCGACAACCTGGTCGCGATGGCATCGGAGGAGATCGCGATCCGCGCGTTGATCGACCGCGAGATCGACACCGTCGATCCGTACGAGGGGCAGGTGCTCGTATGGACACGGTAGGCGAGCGCCGCATCACCTACGACGCCAGAGGTCTGGCCGAGCCGAACACGGAGGTCGCGAAGGTCTCCGAGATCTCGGACGGGAAGGCCGTGTTCGACGCCGCGCCCCTCACGACGCGTCAGATCAATCTCGAGCTGCGCTGGTTGATCTACGAGGAGGGCATCCGTGACGTCACGGTGCTGAACCCGGGCGCGAAGCACTCGATCGGGGTGGGGATCCTGCAACGGTGCAAGATCCGTTTCGCGGGGAGCCTCGGGTACTTCGGGCTGGGGGTGATCGACGGACCGGAGATCGTCGTCGAGGGTCGGGTCGGCTGGTCGGTGTGCGAGAACATGATGTCCGGCGTCGTCGTCATCGAGAAGAACGCAGGTTCGCTGACGGGCGCCGCGATCCGCGGCGGGGACCTCGTGATCAAGCGGAGCGTCGGGGCGCGGACCGGCATCGACCAGAAGGGCGGCACGATCATCGTTGGTGGAGATGCCGGCATGATGACCGGATTCATGATGCAGCGGGGACGCCAGATCATCTGCGGCGACGTCGGGCCTGGGTTGGGCGACTCGATGTACGACGGCGAGATCTACGTCGGTGGCAACGTGAAATCTCTAGGGATCGATTGCGTCGAAGGTGAATGGACCGACGCGGACACCGAGCTCATCGATCGGAAGTTCGCGATCTACGGGTTGGAGAAGCCGTCATCGTTCCAGAAGTTCGTGTGCGGCAAGCAGCTCTACAACTACGACAACCTCGAGCCGAGCGAGCGGAAGCTCGTCATCTGAAGAAAGGGAACGCACAGATGGAAGACGTCTCCTCCCCGCAGAACGTCCTGGGCCATTCGAGGATCTTCACGCCGGAGGTCATCAACGACATCCACGTGAAGGCGGAGCTCGGCCGCTACCGGATGCGTGGGTTCTCGATGTTCAAGCCGATCCCCCATTGGGACCAGCTGATGTTCCTGCCCGGGACGCTCACGAGGTTCGTGATCGAGGGCTATCGGGAGAAGTGCGAGACGAAGACCGTGCTCGGGGCCCGCTTCGCGAAGAATCCGATCGAGCTGGACATCCCGATCTACATCACGGGGATGAGCTTCGGCGCGCTGTCGCTCGAGGCGAAGATGGCGCTCGCGAAGGGCGCATCGATGGCCGGGACTGCGACGTGCTCGGGCGAGGGCGGGATGATCCCACCCGAGCGCGACCTATCGACCAAGTGGTACTACCAAAACATCCAGAGTCGGTATGGCTTCAATCCTCATCACCTGATGCTCGCCGACGCGTGTGAGTTCTTCATCGGTCAGGGATGCAAGGTGGGGCTCGGTGGCCACCTGATGGGCCAGAAGGTCACCGAGCAGGTGGCCGAGATGCGCTCGTTGCCGGCAGGGATCGATCAACGCTCACCGGCGCGCCATCCCGACTGGCTCGGGCCGGATGACCTCTCGCTCAAGGTGCAGGAGATCCGCGAGGCGACGGATTACCGCATCCCGATCCAGCTGAAGTTGGGGGCAGCGCGCGTCTACGACGACGTCCGGATGGCGGCGAAGTGCGGGCCGGACATCATCTACCTGGACGGGGCGGAGGGCTCTACCGGAGCAGGCCCGCACATCGCGGCCGAGGAGACGGGCATCCCGCTCATGGCTGCGATCCCCGAGGCGCGGCGCGCGCTCGAGGACGTCGGCTTGGCAGACGAGATCGACCTGGTCGTGGCCGGCGGGATCCGCAACGGCGCCGACGTCGCGAAATGCATCGCGCTCGGTGCGACCGCGATCGCCATCGGCACCGTCGGTCTGATGGCGCTCAACTGCAACAAGGAGATCCCGGGTGTCACCGACTATGAGGGAACCGTGGGTGTCCCAGCCGGCCAGTGCTACCACTGCCATACGGGAAGGTGCCCCGTGGGGATCACGACCCAGGATCCCGAGCTGAGGAAACGGCTGAACGTCGATGAGGGGGCGCTGCGCGTCTACAACATCCTCACGGCGATGACCATGGAGCTCCAGATGATGGCGCGCGCGTGTGGCAAGACCGACGTGCACTCCCTCGAACCCGAGGACCTCTGCGCGTTGACGGTCGAGGCGGCCGCGATGGCGAAGGTGCCCCTGGCAGGGACGAGCTATATCCCCGGCGTCACGGAGGAGAGCACGCTCAACGAGATCAAGACCATGATGCAGAAGTACCTGGCCGACAGCGGCCAGATGCCGGGCGTCTAGGAGATCGCAATGTTTGGAGACAGACATGCCTGAAACGCACTTTTCGACGAACGCGAAGCTCGACGCGGAGGAGCTTGCGGGTCATCGCTTCCCGTACCAAGAAGACGCTGCGCTCCTGGACGACATCGACTTGCTGGCGCTGACCCCTGGCGAGGACCTCAACTGGTTGGAGGATATCCACCTCCTCGAAGAGGACGGCGTCCCCGCCGTGTTCGATCGCTTCTCGAATTCGTTCCTCAAGATCTACTTCCCGATCCCTTCGGGGATGCAGGATGAGATCGCGCGGAAGGTGCTCATGAAGCATCTCGTCAGCGGCAACTCCTACGGCATCCAGTTGAAGACGAAGCATGCGAAGTTCCCCCAGCCGATGTTGGGTCCATGGGTTGAGGGTTCCGAGATGGTCGGGACGGACTACCACGCGCCGACGCTCGAGGGCTGGGAACGCCCGACCGGGCACTGAGGCGTCGGCGGGTGCGGGTTCTCGTTCTGCAACACATCGCGTGCGAGCCGCCCGGGGCGTACGAGGATGTCCTTCGCGAGCGGGGGGCCACGATCCATCGCGTCGAGCTCGACGAGGGCGAGCCGCTGCCCGATCCGAACGACTTCGACGCGATCATCGCGATGGGTGGCCCGATGAGCGTGAACGACGAGGACGAGCACCCTTGGCTTCGCGACGAGAAGCAACTGATCGGTGACGCGGTTCGTGCCGGCACTCCGTTCTGGGGCGCGTGCTTGGGCGTGCAGCTCCTCGCCGCGAGCCTGGGCGCGCGTGTGTACGCGGGAGTCGAACCGGAGGTCGGACTTCTTCCCGTGACGCTCACCGACGCGGGGCGAACGGACCCGGTGCTCCAAGGTCTGCCTGGAACGTTCACGACGTTGCAGTGGCACGGCGATACATTCGACCTGCCCGAGAGTGCCGTGCTGCTCGCCGGTTCGGCGGCCTACCCCCATCAAGCCTTCCGGTTCGAACAGGCCTACGGGATCCAATTCCATCTGGAGGTGTCGCTGGACATGGCACGTGCGTGGGCGGAGATCCCCGCCTACGCGGAGTCTTTGGACCGCGTCCTGGGGCCGGGGTCACTGTCATCGCTCATCGATGAGCTTGGCCATCGTGGGCCCGAGATGCTCGATCACGGGCGAACGATGTTCGCCGGCTGGCTCGACTCGACGGTGGGCATGCGGACGTGACGGCGGACCGACCGATCGTCGCCATCTCCGAGGGTCTGGCCGACTATGGCGACTATTACGGGTTCGGGTACGGCAGACCTTTGCTCGCCGCCGGCGCGCTGCCGCTTCTCCTTACGTATTACGAACACGAGGTCGATCGCAGCGCGTTGCTCCAGCGAGTGGACGCCCTGGTACTGGCAGGTGGACGGGACATCGAGGCGTGGCGCTACGGACGAGACGTGCCGCATCCGCTGCAGGGCCAGAGCTCCCCGTTCCTTGACGAGATCGAGCTGTCGTATGCGCGGCTCGCAGTGGAAGCGGGCGTGCCGCTCTTGGCGATCTGCCGCGGATGTCAGGTCGTGAACGTCGCGTTCGGCGGCTCGCTCTACGGCGATCTCGACGAGTTCCCCGAAGGCGGAGCCGACCATCCCGGCGCGAAGTGGGACGAGTGGCGCGCGCTGGTGGCGGCAACGCTCGAGGGACGGGAACCTCCCGCGCATCCGATGCATCCGGTCGAGGTGCTGCCCGGCTCGCTCTTGTCCGAGCATCTCGGCGAACGGGCGGTGGTCGACAGCTATCACCACCAGGCGATCCGTGATCTCGGGGAGGACTTGGTGGCCGTGGCTTGGGCGCCGCACGGCGTCATCGAAGCCGTGGAGATGCCCGCGGCGCGTGGATTCGTCCTGGGCGTCCAGTGGGAGCTCCACGAGGAATGGCAGGCCGACGAGGCGACGTTCGGCATCTGGCGGGCGTTCGTGGATGCCGCTCGTCGCAGGTCCGAGGACCGAGATGTCGCGGGTTCCGCCCGATGACGGCGTCGATCGAAGTCACGTTGGACGCCGTCGACACAGAGCCGATCGCAACGTTCTGGGCCGCCGCGCTCGGATATGGACGGCTCTACGAACGGGAGCCCTACATCGTCCTGGGGCCGCCTCCCGGCGATACACGACCTCGCCTCGTGATCCAACGGGTCGAGGGCGTCACCCTCGACAAGACGCGGGTGCATATGGACCTTCGGGTCGACGATCCGGGCACCGAGGTACGTCGCCTCCAAGAGCTCGGAGCAACGGTCGAATGGGTGGTCGACGAGACCTCGTCGGGTTTCATCCGCTGGACCACCATGGCCGATCCCCAAGGGACACTGTTCTGTGTCTGTCCCGCCAGGAAGGAGTGATCCGCAGATGACGGCAGTTCCTGAGAGCGCCAAGTTCGTGGTGATCGGCGCGGGGGTGCACGGCCTCTCCACGGCCTGGCATCTCGCGAAGGAGCTCGAGGCCCGCGGCCGCGGTTCCGGTGCCGACGTCGTCGTGCTCGACAAGACCGGGATCGGGGCGGGGCCTTCGGGGATCGCGTGCGGCGTGGTTCGCAACAACTACTTCCAACCCGCGATGCGGGAGCTGATGGCGCACTCCGTGGGCATTTGGGAGGCGGACGCGGAGGCCTTTCACTACTACCCGGTCGGGTACATGCAGGTCGCGCCCGAGGTCATGCATGCGGACGTCGCGCAGATCTACCAGGAGCAGAAGGCGATCGGGTACCCCTCGGACTTGATCGAGGGTGAAGAAGATTGCCGCGTCTACATGGAGGCGCTGTTTCACGATTGGCGAGCGCAGGGGATCACCGCTGTGCTCCACGAGCGCCGGGGCGGGTACGCGCACAACATGCCGTCGATGATGGGCCTGGCCGCCAAGGCCGAGGCGCTGGGTGTGCGGATCGTCTCGCCGGTGAGCGTCGCTTCGCTCCGCGTCGACGGCGGGGCGGTGACCACAGTGGAGACGGACCGTGGCGACATCGATTGTGAGCATGTAGTGGTCGCGGCCGGACCCTGGGTTCGGGACTTCTGGCACATGCTGGACCTTCCGGTGGTCGTCGGCGTGAAAGGGCGGGACGGCAACGTCTACGAGCGCCCGATGTGGACGTATTGGTGCTTGGTGGAGGGAACGCTCGGCGTCGACCCGAACACCCTCACCACGAACGACGGCCGGATGCCCCCCGTGATCCACATCGATACCGATGCCCCGCTTCATGACGACACGGATGGTTCGCTTGTGACGGACGAGCTGTGGGGCATCTACTACAAGCCCGACTTCCACTTCGGCGGGGTGCAGGGAGGAGCGATGCCGTGGGTCGTGGAGGAGCCGGCCGACGACGTGGCCGTCGACCCCTACGGACCGAAGTCGACGCAGTACGTCGTCGGGGA
>JAYUAK010000277.1:0-4057 GCA_043741335.1 Actinomycetota bacterium | reverse complement strand
GCCTCGGCGCTCGACGCAGAGCCCGGCTGGGCCGCCCGCGGCGCCACGCTGGTCGTGGCCTGCGCGGCCCGAGGCGCGCCGCCGTCGTCGTCATCCTCGCTGGCGATGCCGAGGATCGCTGCAAGCGCGTAGCGGCGGTGGTAGGTGATCACGATCCCGGACTCGTGGTTGAGGTTGTTCTTGATCGGCTGCCCATCCCGGTTCAGGCCACCGTCCGCGGAAGTCGCCGGGCAGAGCGTGAAGGACTCGACGAACTCTTCCGAGTGGCCGTCTCCGATGATCGTGTGGATCGCGTGGTGCCAGACGCCTTCGACGATCCGGTAGTCGACGGGCTGGATCACGAACAGGTCGTGGTTCGCGAGGATCTCCTTGCCCGCGTTGATCACGCCGGCGAGGTCCGTGTAGGACTTCTTCAGGTGCGGGTTCATCGCGTTGCGCGCGGGGTTCTGGATCTCTCCGAGGGCGTGCGCGAGGCGCAAACGGAACGGGGCGTCGGACATCAGGCGTACTTCCTTTCGATGACGAGGCGGGTGAGGAGCGCGGCTGCGAGCCACGCGAGAGAGAGGATCGTGATCACGGTGCGTGGATGTGGATCTCGATGAGGGACGGCCCGCTCGTCTGTCCGAATCCGCTCTTCTGCGGGGGCTCCGGGGCCACGATTAGTCGCATTTCCATCGCCATCCGCCGGACCTGCTCGACGGTGTAGAAGACCGTCCCGGACGGGTCGACCCAGACCGAGCCGACCACGGACTTCATCCGGAGGTCTTCGGTCTCGAGCGGAGCGAGCCCGAGGATGTCGCACGCGTCGTAGCGCGTGATGCAGTATTCGAGCGGCTTCTGGTCAGGCATTGCGGGCCTCCGTGTAGGACGGGTCTCCGAGCAGGATCATCGCAGCGTTCTGCATGCGATTGATCAGCTCCGGCTCGGTCGGGACAAACTCCGCGAGCTTCTCGATGATGCTGTCGATGCGGAAGCGCAGCCTGCCCTCCCAGAGTGGGTCGACTTCCTGGTTCGCGAGCCCGTACATGTACCCGTTGAGGACTGTCAGCTCGTGCCGCACGTCACCTGACGGGAGCGGGGATGCGGCGAGGAAGCCGCGGCACCAGGAGCACGCGCCGGCCATCGTGATCAGCGCGAGGGGGCTCGTCGAGACGGCCATCAGATGTACTCCTTCGTCATGTGCGCGATCGACGCGAGGCGACTACGGAGACCAGTGATCGCTTCCACGCGTTCCGCAACGCCGTCGAGCGCGAGGCTACGCGTGGCCTTGAGGTTGTCGACCTCCGCCCGTAGCTCGCTGATGCGGTTCACTTGCGCCTCGTTGAGCGCGCGTGCCTCGCGCAGCAGGTCGTGATGGTTCTCCGTCGGAGCGCTCGACTGGAGCACGTTCACCATGCTGCGCAGGGACGAGATCTCGTCTCGCAGGGCCTGCTTCGATGCGATCGCGCGGTGGAACGCCCAAGACGCCTCGTCGACCTGCTTGCGTAGCCTCTCGACCTCGCGGTCGTGGTTCTTCGAACGGACAAGCAGTTGCCCTTCGAGCTCTTCGATCCTCTCCTCGAGTTTCGCAGTCTCCAGCTGATCGTTGATCTTGCCCATCAGTTGATCCTTTCCGTGTCGTGCAGGATGTCGAGGATGCGTTGCGCCTCCCAGGATGCCGCAAGCCTCGAAGGCCGATGCCCATCGGCGACCATTCGTTCGAGCGCGTCGATCAGGAAGTCGATCGTGAGCTTGATCCGCAGAGCGTCGTGACGGGCCATGATGATCGGCCCGTTCGCGTCCCGCTCGATGGCGAGCTCGCGGTCGAGGTACTCGCGCAGCTCGGCGACACGCGAGGTCATCGGTGCCCTCGCGGGATCCGCGGGACGACGTAGCGTTGCGAGGCGAACGAGTCGCCAGACCCGCTGTCCTCGCTGATCACGAATCGGCCCTCCTCGATCAAGAGGTGGACCCTCACGATCGGGCGATCGATGCCGTCCGGGAGGAAATCGAGGTGGATCGCGCCGCTCCGGCACGCAACGTTGATTCCGTAGTGGGGGAGGGCGGGCCTCACCAGATCCCCCAATACCACGTCAGGTACGAGCCGAGCAGGCACCCGATGGCGAACCATCTGGCCCTGGTGCATGTCAGAGCCCACGCGGCCTGGCGCTCGCGCTCGACCTGCGCGAAGTAGCTCGGCGCCTCGTCGATCGGAGCGCGCAGCACGGCGCGCAGGCGCCGCGTGGGCGCGTCGTCTTCCGGGCGATAGCGGTCGGACATGGGTCGTGCCTCCTCCAGATGGCGAGCGGTCAGCCGAAAGGCCGCCCCGGTGAGGGGACGGCCAGTCGGTCCCGTTGCTCGGCGCGTGTCCGCATCCGGTGCGCGCTAGAGGCAGTATCGGCAGGAGCGCCGCGCAGCTTTAGGCCGGATCGTCGACCCCTGCGCCTTGCTGCTCACCCGGCTCGCAGACGAGGTCCAGGTAGTCGTCGTGGGTGACCCATTCGCCCGAGTCGAGATCCGTCACTCCGACGTGGTCCGGGTGCGGGCTCATCGCGACGATCGCGCGCATCTCGTCCGCATACGCCCATGCCGCGGGCAGGTCGTCGAAAACTAGCTCCCAGGTCTTTCTCCCTCCGGGGGTCTGGTACACGGCGACGTGGTATCGATCGCGCATCAGTCGCCTGCCTTGATCGTCTCGACCGCGTAGAACCAGACCCACGAATCGCCGTCGACGAAGATCCGAGGATAGTCCCAGATGTTCTGCCCGGGCTCGCGCGTGAAGCGCACCTCGGCGAGCGGCAGCCCGGGCATCTCGATCGCGTGCAGCGCGCCGGCCGGCCCGATGGCGCGCGCATGCAGACGCCCGGTATGGTCGAGACGATCCTCGATCGAGACGAGCTCGCCGCCCGCCTCCTCGAGCAGCTGCTCGAGGTTCTCGAGCGCGGCCTGGTGGGTCGTCTCGCCGATCACATCGCCCGCGCCCGGATTCAGGTTGGACGCAGCGTAGATCCCGAGAGGCGGCATCAGGCGTACCGTCCGATCTCGTTCAGAGCCTCGGTGGCGGTGCACCAGCCGGCTTCGACGTCGCGCAGGATCTGACGGATGTCGAAGTCCGCGCCGGACTCATCGAGCAGGTCTTCGACGTGGTCGATCACCTTCTCCTGCCCGTACCCGATCGCCTCGTTGATCTGGTTCTCGCAGTCCACCGCCTCGGCGACCTTGTCGCAGGCGGCGGTGGCGCGCGCGTCCCAATCGGCATCCGGCAGGCCGCCGTCCCGCGCGGTCGTGTACACCGCGTCGTAAACCCGCACGCGAACCTCGTCGATCAGGCTGTCCTCGATCATCGCGGGGTCGTCGTGGACGTCGCTCGAGAGGAGCTCGCGCAGCTTCGCGATGTCGAGCGCGGCGCGCGGCGGAGCGTAATAGACGGACATGGATTCCTTCTTTCGTTCGGGGTTCCGCCATGATGCCAGATGGCGACTGGTCGCGCAAGGGGTGGCGCCGGAATCGAACCGGCGCTACACCATCACCCCGAGATCCCTCACTGCGCCTTGCTACTTGTGATCGTCCAGGCGCCAGACGCACCCGCGCCTGGCGTGTCGATCGTGCGCGACGCGATCCAGCGCCGGCCCTTCGAATCACACACGACGACGCCCGTCCCGTCCCGGTAGTTGCGGATCGTGCAGCGGCGCGGAGTCGGCCCGCAAATCGCCGGATGGCGCGCGTTATCCACGCGGCAGTCAGCGACCTGGATGGCGTGAGTGAGCAGGAGAGGGATCAGCACGAAGTCACCTGCCGTGCGTGCGCCTCCCCGCCGAGGATCATCTCAACTATCTCCAGGTGCCGCGCGCTGAACCCGTCAAGCTCGAGCCGCTGCGCGAGACACGCCGTCCTCACGGCTTCCTGCTCGCCGCGTGTCGCGTCCCGCAAGTCGAAGCGGAAATCGTAGTGCCAGAAATACTCATCTGGTCCCATCCGGGGAGTCAGCATGCCGCCCTCCGTCCGGCAGCGAGACGACGCCCCGCCTCGACACGGCGCGACTGCAGCTCGCGCGCGTCCCGCTCCTTCTGCGCCCGCA
>JAYUAK010000276.1:0-1611 GCA_043741335.1 Actinomycetota bacterium | reverse complement strand
CCCACGCATCCGTCACCCGCTCATCGAGGTCGACACGGTTCTCGTGCTGGGGCATGTCGTGGACGACCATCGCGACCGCCATGCTGTGGTTGAAATAGTCGCGATCGATTCGCTTCGCCTCGGCGCCCCAGGATGGCCGGCCGGGGAGGCTCCAGTTGATCGGCAACGGGATCCCCACGCCGGCGGCCGCGATGTGGCCGCCACCGACATGGCCGCGCGCGTCGTGGTGCTCGTAGAACTGGAAACTGCTCGCGCTCACGTAGCCGCCTCCCGCCCAGGCGTAGATCGGGTCGTCGAACACACCGACCGCGGCGCTGTACTCGTGGAACGTCACGTTGCGCCCGACGAGGTCGCTGCCGTTGGCCAGTCCATTCGGGAATCGGCCGGATCGCGACATCAAGAGCAGGCGGGCAGTCTCGACCGCGCCGCGGGCGAGGATGATGATGTCGGCTTCCTGCTCGAGGACATCACCGTCGGCATCCTCGTACACGGCGCCGCGCGCACGCCCCTGCACGTCAACGGTGATCTCGCGGACGTAGCTGTCGGGGCGCAGGTCGTAGTGCCCGGTCTTGAGCGCGTCGGGGACGAAGACGTTGAGCGCACTCGACCGCGTACCGGTCGGATCACCGTGTTGCTGCGCGAACGCGCTGATGACGGTCGCCGGGCGGCCGTTGAACGGCCGCGAAAGGGCAGCCTGCGGCGTCGGGAACGAGTTCCAGCCGAGGCTCGCGCAGCCCAGGTGGAACTTCTCGGCATAGCGCGAGACCGGCAGTGGCGGACACGGGTAGCCCCGGCTCCGTGGACCCTCGAACGCGTTGGCACCGGCCTGGCCCGAGACACCGAACGCCCATTCGACCCGCGTGTAGTACGGCTCCAGCTCGGCGTAGGTGATCGGCCAGTCCGCGAGGGTCGTCCCGGGGACCTCGCCCGCGACCGTGCGAATCCGGAAGTCATCTTCGGTGAAGCGCGGGAGCCACCCCTGCCAGTGCACCGTCCCGCCGCCGACCATCTGCGGCACCGGGCAGAACAGCTCGACGGTTGGCTCATCATCCGCCGACGTGCGGACCGTCCGCGGGTTCAACAGCGGATCGGGCCACAAGTTGTAGCGATTGATATTTGCGAGCTCATCGCCGCCGAACGTCTCTCGGGCCCGCCACGGGCCCTTCTCAAGCGCGACCACGTCGATCCCACGCTCGGTCAGCACCTTGGCCGCCGCCGCGCCGGAAGCGCCTGCGCCGATGATGCAGACAGCAACCTTCGGAGGATCGGGCTTATGCGCCACGGTCCGTCTCCCCATCGTGAGCGGGCTCATGCTCGGCGAACCAGGCGAGCGTGCTGTAGCGTCCCGAATGGACCTCGGCCAGCGAGCCCGGTCCGGGGAAGCCGATCACCTCCCAGCCGACGCGCCCGCGGTTGCCGCCGTAGATCGGGTCGGCGTAGAACCCCTGACGTGTGTGCAGGCAGAGCAGCGGGAAGAAGTCGAGGTCGATCTCCGCCTGTGTCTGCTGCAGCGGGGGGGCATCACCGTCACCGTCGCCCGCTGACCTCGCGTCACTCGGCTCCAGCTCGGCCAGGATCGTGTCCTGCTGGGACGTGTCCAGCCCGGTGAAG
>JAYUAK010000275.1:0-4079 GCA_043741335.1 Actinomycetota bacterium | reverse complement strand
CGGCGGCTTAACCGCACGTTGTCAGATGCATGAAGGCTCGCGCTCTACGGTAATCACGGCCGCCCTCGACGCCATCGTCGGGGCCGGATACGACCGCGACTACTACGAGATCCTTTCCGGTGCCCGAGGCGCGCGCTCCGTCCTCCGCGTCCGTGCGGCCGCTGGCGCGAGATCGAGGTCCGGCGCGGTTCGGTGCGGCTCCCGCGCGACGTGGGCCTCGACCTGGGCGGTGTCGCGAAGGGTTGGACCGTGGATCTCGCGGTCGAGGAGGCGATCCATGGAAGCGTGTCGTGGGCTCTCGTGACGCCGGAGGCGACCTGCGGATCGCCGGAGACGCTCCAGGCTTCGACGTGGCGATCGAGGACCCGCTCGTGGCCACGGAAGAGGCGGCGAGATTGCGCATCCGGTCCGGCGCCCTGGCATCAGACCCGCCACGCCTGGGGCCCGGGCTTGCACCATGTCATCGATCCTCGAACGGGAGCCCCGTCGACCGAGCCGGTTCTGCAGGCGACCGCGTGGGCGCCGACCTGCGCAGAGGCCGAGGTCCTTGCGACCTGGGCGTTGCTTACGGGTCCCCGGGCGCTCGAGACCGTCCCCGGTGCGGTCGCGACCAGCGACGGCACGCTGTTCATGAACCTGGAGACGATCGGACAGGTGGCAGCGTGACGACCTGGATCATCCCGCGCGCTGCGGGCATCGGGCCTATGTCGCCCTGTGGCTCGCGGTGGCTTGGGGCTTGGTCGCGTCGACGTCGCTCGTCACCAAGCGGGTGTCGAAGCCGACATCCACGCTTTTCCACGGCGTCGTGGCGAGCGCGGGGCTCCTCTTGCTCGCGATCCACCTGGGCGGACTCCTGCTCGACGTGTACATGCCCTTCAAGCCTATCGACCTCATCGTTCCGATGCGCGCGTCCTATCGGACGGTCGCCGTGACGTTCGGCATCGTCTCGATGTACGCGATGGTCCTGGTGCTCGCCTCGTCGTGGGTGCGCAAGCACCTGGGAACCAAGGCCTGGCGGGCGATCCACCTGCTCGGACGCCGACGTTCGTCATGGCCCTCGCGCACGGCGTGTTCGCCGGAACCGACTCGTCCAGGCCATGGATGTTCGCGATCTACGTGGTGACCGGTCTCGTCGTCCTGTTCCTCCTGATCGTCCGAGGGCTGTCGTACGGCTATCGGCCACCCAGGCCTGAACGGAACGAGCTCCCTCGGCCGTCGGCGGTACCTTCCGCCTCTTCCCCTATCCAGGTCGATGGCTCCGACGAGCCCACGCGAGGGCGCGAGCCCGTCTCCGTCCCGCAGCGACCTTGAGACGGGTTCTTCCGCATCCTTTGCCTTCTCTTAACCCGGCTTAGCAGCCTCTTAGCCCCGAGGGCCTTAAGAAAGGACGAACGCTTCGCCGATGGAGCTATCGAGCGGTTCAGACAGAGGGGTACGCATGAACAAACGTTCAGCGGTTCTCGCGGCGGCTGGCCTCGTCGGCTCCTTGGTGATGGGAGTCGTGGCGTTCGCGTTGGGGGCGCTCGGTCCGGTCGCGAGCTCGGCAGGCCCGCACATCGGAGCGCACCGTAAGGCGGCGGCCCACGCGCCTGTGCACGCTTCGAAACACGGGCCTGGTTCCGGGGCCGGTGTCTCCGGCGCCATCGCCGTCGCGCCCGCTGTTTCTCCGTCGGTTCCGAACACGGAGTCGGATCCGTCGGGCGGTAACGGCCAGGAGCCGCTATCGGGGGACGACCCCGAACCCACGACGGGTCCAAGTCCCGAGCCGAGCGAGTCTCCATCCCCGCCACCGACAGGCGGCTCAGAGCCTGACGACCCGACGACGTCGCCGTCGCCTACCGGCGGAGACGACGGACCAGGCGATGACGGACCAGGCGATGACTGAGCGCCGGCCTCACGACGACGGTGGTCCACCCGAGCCGTCAGGCTGGCAGCTTGGGGATCGGTCAACGCCGCCTTCCTGAGCGTGCTCGGCGCGTTGGCCATCGCCCCGAAGCCAACCACGGCCGCGACGGCCCGTCCGCGGAAGCGCGGGCACCGGCACGCGAAACCAGGCTAAGGCCGTCCAACGAGCGCGTCGCAGCAGGCTGAGAGGCGGGTGACCGCCGGACCGGTGAACGAGGGAGGCTCCAGCCCCTCCCTCGTCTCGTAGGCTCAACACGTGACCGATCCCGTCGCCAGCCGCGATCGCGCCGAGCTGCTGATCGAGGCCGGGCTCACGCTCGCGTCGGAGCTGTCCCTCGACGCCGTGCTGCAGCGCATCGTCGAGCTGGCCGTTCGCATCACCGGCGCCCGCTACGGCGCCCTCGGCGTGCTCGGCGACGACGGCCGGATCGAGGAGTTCCTCACCGAGGGCGTCACGGCCGAGGAGCGCGCCGCGATCGGCGACCCTCCGGCGGGTCACGGGATCCTGGGCCTGTTGATCAGCGAAGCTCGGCCGCTGCGGATCACCGACGTCGCGGCGGACCCGCGTTCGGTCGGCTTCCCACCGAACCACCCACCGATGCACTCGCTGCTGGGGGCGCCGGTCATGGCTCGCGGGAGGATCTTCGGCAACATCTACCTCGCGGAGAAAAAGGATGCCGGCGAGTTCACCGACGAGGACCAGCGGGCGCTGGAGGTGTTGGCCACGCAGGCGGGTGTCGCGGTCGAGAACGCGCGGCTCTACGAGGAGATGCAACGTGCGCAGGGTGAGCTCCGCCGCCTGGAGGTCCTGGATGAGCGTGAACGGATCGCGAAGGAGCTCCACGACGGCGTGATCCAATCGCTTTTCGCGGTCGGCATGAGCCTGCAAGGGGTGGCCGCGCTCGCGCAGGACGACGGCATCACCGGACGGATCGAGAGTGCCGTCGAGGACATCGACCGGGCGATCCGCGACCTGCGCAACTACATCTTCGGCCTCCGCCCCGGCATCCTGGCGGACCGGCAGCTCGATCAGGCGATCCGCGAGCTGGCGAGCGAGTTCGAGGGACGCTCAGGTGTCGTGACGGCGGTCGATGTCGACCCCACGGTCGCAGCAGAACTCGCGTCGATCGCCGCCGACGTGGTGCAGCTCACGCGCGAGGCGCTGTCCAACGTCAGCCGGCATGCGGAAGCGACGACGTGCCGAGTATCACTCCGCCGCAACGGTAACGGCGCCCTTCTGGAGATCGACGACGACGGCCGGGGGTTCGAGATCGGCGGCGCGCCCGGCGGGCTGGGCCTGGCGAACCTCCGCGACCGCGTCGGATCGCTCGGCGGCTCGCTCGACATCCAGAGCCGAGTGGGAGAGGGCACGACCGTGCGCGCCGCCCTCCCTCTCTAGTCCGTCTCAGACTAGTAACCCTCGCCTATTGCACCACCAACGCCGTGACCATCCCGTACATCCCCTGCGGGCCTTCCACGTGCGGAAGGATGTGACAGTGGAACGCCCACGCGCCGGGATAGATCGCGTGGATCAACACGTCGAATCGCTGTCCGGGTGCGACCACGAGCGTGTCAGCCATGTACGGCTGCTCCAACGGGAACCCGTCCTGCGCGACGACCTCGAAGTGATAGCCGTGAAGGTGCATCGGATGCAGCATCGAGCCGTCGTTCGCCATGTGGATCAGGAGCCAGTCGCCTTGCTTCGCGACGATCGGTGACGTCGCCGGGAACGACTTGCCGTTCAACACGTAGCCGAGCGGGCCGTCGCCCAGGAAAAGAATGGACTCGTCGTCCACCGCGACGGGCGCACCGATCGTAGAGAAGCCGGTACGGTGATCGATGTTCAGCGCACGATACGGCCAGACCCCGTCCTTGGGCTCCACCATGAGGGCCCCATACAGACCGGCACCGACCTGCTCCGTCGAGTTGAAGTGCGAGTGATACACGTACATCCCCGGCGGATCCTTCACCGTGAACTCATACGTCCAGACCTGTCCCGGCATGATCGGATCCTGCGTGATGTACGGAACGCCGTCCTGGCCGTTCGGAACGGTCATGCCGTGGAAGTGCAGCACGGTCGGCTGATCCAGCTGGTTCTGCAGGACGATCCGGACGTGGTCTCCGTACCCGACGTCGATCTGCGGACCCGGGATCTGTCCGTTGAACGCCATCGC
>JAYUAK010000274.1:0-1617 GCA_043741335.1 Actinomycetota bacterium | reverse complement strand
GCGATCACCGAGTACGCAGGAGACCTCGCGCGAAACGAAGCTATGACGCCGGTGCGCGCGAGTCCATGCGACGAAGGAGCTCGATGAGGATCTTCTTCCCGGCGGTGTTCGGACGACCGGGCACCGGATCTTCGTGGCCGAGGATATCGACTCCGGCGAACGTATCGGGCATCTGTGGATAGGACCGCGCACGCAGGAACCCGATCCGCGATCGCCTCGCTGTATGACATCTACGTGGAGGAACCTATGCGGGGACACGGGCTCGGTCGCGAGCTGCTGCGTCTGCTGGAAGCCGAGGTTCGCGCGGCAGGCATGTCCCGGGTCGAGCTCAACGTGTTCGGCGACAACGAGCGAGCACGGCACCTCTACGAGACGTCCGGCTACACGGAGATGGCGCGGCAGATGGCCAAGGACCTCGACACCTAGTCTGAGGCAGACTACTCTGCCGACGGGGCCGCAACGTGTCGCGCCGAGGCGATCGCTCCGTCGCGCACGCCGAGCACCCAGGTCGAGCCCTTGTGGAAGTTCCCCCGATCGATTCGCGCCACGCCTGCATCGAACACGTCTTGCATCAGCGCTCGCAGCGCCTCGCCGTGCACGCAGATCGCCGTCGGCCCCTCCCCTTCCGACTCCAGCACGACTTTCTGGAGGAACTCCCAGGGTTCACCCTCCGCGAGCTCATCCCGCGTCTCGATCGACAGACCGCGCGCGGCCGCCAACGTATCGAACGTCTCCGTGCATCGCAGATGAGGGCTGGAGAGCAGATGCGTGAACGGCACGTCGGAGAACAGCTCGACCAACCTCACCGACTGACGGTTTCCCCCCGGTGAGAGCGGCCGTGTGAGGTCGGGTCCCCGCCAGCGCGTGGGATCACCCGCATCCGCGTGACGAACCACGTGAACGAGGGTCTGATTCATACCTGCTCCCGCATCCGGTCGAGCATCCCGCGATCATGCTCATACGTGAGGAGACCGACGGCGTCGGCCACCGTCACCCACCGCGCCTCGTCCACTTCGTTCGCGGGCCGAAGCGCGCCGCCACCCGCGAACGTCATCTCCCAGTAGCGGACGATCTTGGGGCGGCCGCGACCGTCGACGTAGGAGATGGTTCCGAGGTCCCGGCCGATCGCACATCTCACTCCGATCTCCTCTTCGACCTCGCGGAGCGCCGCCTGGAGCTCCGACTCGCGGTCGTTGAGCTTGCCTTTGGGGAACGTCCAATCGTCGTAGCCGGGCCGGTGAACGATGACGACCTCAACCCCACCTGAGCAGGTGCGCCACACCAGACCGCCTGCCGCTCGCACGACCTTCGGCGTAACCGGTACGGACGATTTGGTCTTGCTCACATGACCTCTCGCGCAGCCGACATGGTCTTCCAAGCGCTCCGCCAGCGAGAGCGCGCTTCCTGAGCAGCCGCTCGCTCGATACCCGAAAGCATGCCCGCCGCGAAGGCCGAGTCGCTCGAGCGGTGCCCGACCGCCCACGCTCGCAACCACGACTCGGCGACCACGGCGTCGTTGTGCTCGCCGAGGATGGTCTGGAGGTTGCCCGCCGCATCCGCGAACCGTCGCAGTGGCTTGCCCATGAGCGGCGCGAGAGCCTCGGCGGCGTACCGCAC
>JAYUAK010000273.1:0-1618 GCA_043741335.1 Actinomycetota bacterium | reverse complement strand
TCCATCACGAGCTCCCCGCCGACGACCAGGCTCTCCTTGTTGGCGAGGGCAAGCGTCTTGCCGCTCTGAAGAGCGGCAAGCGTTGGAGCCAAACCGGCCGAACCGACGAGGCCGTTGAGCACGACATCCGCCTCGGACTCGCGCGCCATGGTCTCGGTGGCGTCGGGTCCGACGATCAACTCGACACCGCGGATGGCGCCGAGCTTCCGCTTGACGTCGTCGGCCGCATCCTCATCGGCGATGGCCACGAGCGGAGGAAGGAACTCCCGCACCTGTCCCATGAGCAGGTCCTGGTTCGTGCCGCCAGCGGAGAGGCCGACGACCTTGAACCGGTCCGGGTTCCGCCGAACGACGTCGAGTGCCTGCGTCCCGATCGACCCCGTGGACCCGAGGATGGCGAGCGACCTCATGGCGTCAAGGGTACCCCGAGACCCGTCGCAACCCGGTCAGCCGCGACTCATGCGAAGATGATGCGGAACAACAGGAAAGCGGCCGGCGCGACGAACAGCAGGGAGTCGATGCGGTCGAGCACTCCCCCGTGGCCCGGCAGAACGCTCCCCATGTCCTTGATGCCCAGGTCGCGTTTGATGAGCGATTCGGCCAGGTCGCCGAGGGTCGCCGCGGCGGCTACAACGACAGCGAGCAGCAGCGCCTCGACGCGTTTGTTCTCGAACGGTCCGACGAATGAGGGCACGAGCGCCATCGCAACGATGACGGTGATGAGCGTTGCCCCGATCAGGCCTTCGAGTGACTTCTTGGGGCTGACGCTCGGCGCGAGAGGGCGCTGGAAGAATGACCCGCCCCAGACCGAGCCCACCAAGAACGCGCCGGTATCGAAGATGAACGTCAGGCCGATGACCGCGACCACCAGAGCCTTGCCGTCGCTTCCGCCGATCGCAAGCGTGAAGATGAGATAGCTCGCGAGGAGTGGGATGTACGCGATGTTCATGAGGGTGACGCCGATGTGCACGACGGCTCCCTTGCGGTGTGCGGCCGGTGCGGCGATGAACCACAAGAACGTGGCCATCACGCCGAGAGCGACCATCGCGAGCGTCCCCGCCTCGCCGTGGTAGTAGCCGCCGGCGATCATCAGCGCACCCGTCACCAGGCCGATGGCGGTCGCCGGCTGCTGATGGAGCTTCACGGTCACCCCGAAGAGCTCGCCCTGCGCGACCAGCACGAGGATCCCCGCCACGATCGCGAACGCACCCTTGCCGATCAGCAAGCTCCCCAGCGCGATGCCGGCAAGCACGATGCCCGTCAGAAAGGCGGCCGGCATGTCGCGTTCGCCGTCGTTGGGACCGCGACGATCGAGGTCGGCACCAACCTCCACCGAGGTCGGTTCCTGCCAACTGGGACCGCCCAGACCCTCGGACCCCACCACCACCGTTCGCGGCACACCGTCGTCTTCGTCGAGGTCGGAGAGGATGTCTTCCTCGACCTCGACGCCGTGGACATCGGCGAACAGATCGTCGCCATCGGAGGCAGCCTCGTCCGCGTCCATGGCGCTCACCAAGACTCCCTCAGGCTCGTCCTCGAGCTGGTCACTCGTGCGCACGGACCCGGAAAAATGTTCGGCCGCTGCCTCGATCTCTTCCTCCGAAGGTGCGTCATCGTC
>JAYUAK010000272.1:0-4086 GCA_043741335.1 Actinomycetota bacterium | reverse complement strand
CTCCAGCACGCGCATCGCGAACGCCGCGTCGCTGCGATACCCGTCGAAGAAATGCTCGGCGTCGAAGAACACCCGTCGACCCTGCCCTCGAAGGAATGCGATCGAGTCGTGCACCATCGCGACGCCTTCGTCCAGGTCGGTCCGCAGGGCCTCGGTCACGTGCAGATCCCACGACTTCCCGACGATGCACACGACCTCCGTGCCTGTATCGAGCAGCTCCCGCAGCACCGAGCTGTCCTCGGCCCGCTCGCCTGCCTTGCGCGTCATGCCGAAGGAAGTCAGCGCCGCGTGCTGGAGCGTCTCCTTCGTCGCGAGCTTGAAGAACTCGGTGTCGCGCGGGGTGGCTCCCGGCCAGCCACCCTCGATGAACGGGACGCCGAGCTGGTCGATCTTGTGCAGGATCCGCAGCCGGTCCTCGATGGAATAGGAGAGTCCGGTGCCCTGGGCGCCGTCGCGCAGCGTAGTGTCGTAGAGCTCGACCTTCAGGCGTACGCCGTCAGGACTCACGCGGTCGCCCCCTCCACCACCAGGTCGCCGACCTCGGAGGTCGAATACCCCATCTCGCCCGCGCGCATCGAGGACATCTTCGTGCATGCGAGCAGGATCCCCGCGTGAGCCCGGGCCGCGGCATCCGCCTCGCCCAGCTGGGTCAGCAGCATCTGCATCGCGCCGATCGCCGCGAGCGGGTTGATCGTCCCCTTCCCCACGTGGTCGGGCGCCGTCCCGCCGATCGGCTCGAACATCGACACGCCGTTCGGGTTGATGTTCCCCCCGGCGGCGATGCCCATGCCACCCTGGATCATGGCGCCGAGGTCCGTGATGATGTCGCCGAACATGTTGTCGGTGACGATCACGTCGAACCGACTCGGCTGATCCAGGAAGTAGATGCAACACGCGTCGACGTGGGCGTAGTCGGTCGTCACGTTCGGATACTCGGTTGCCACCTCGTTCACGACCCGCTGATAGAGGTCGCCGGCATAGGTCAGCACGTTCGTCTTGTGGACGAGCGTGAGCTTGCGGCGTCGGTCGGGCCGCATGGCCAGCTCGAACGCGTAGCGGACGATCCGCTCGACGCCGTGGCGGGTGTTGATCGACTCCTGCACCGCGACCTCGTGCTCGGTGCCCTTGCGATGGAACCCACCTGCGCCGCTGTAGAGCCCTTCGCTGTTCTCGCGCACGACGACGAAGTTGACGTCGTCCTCGCTGTGCGACGGCACCAGCGTCTGCACCCCCGGATACCGGATCACCGGCCGTAGATTGACGTATTGATCCAGCTCGAACCTCGCGCGAAGCAGCAGATCGCGTTCCAGGATCCCGGGCTTCACATCCGGATGGCCGACCGCCCCCAGGAACACGGCATCCATGCGCCGGAGCCGTTCGAGCTCGTCGTCGGGGAGTGTGTCGCCCGTGCGGAGGTACCGCTCGCCGCCCAGGTCGAACTCGACCAGCTCGACGTCGAAGCCTTCGGATCGGCGAACGGCGTCGAGCACCTTCAGCCCCTCGCGAACGACCTCAGGGCCGGTTCCGTCGCCGGGGATCACACCGATCGTATGCGTCACGGCATGACCTCGGTCGTCGTGTCGACGGTCCCGCGAGTGCCCGACATCTGGAGAGCGCGATTGATCGCCGCCAGGTACGCACGAGCGCTCGCCTCGACCACATCGACCGATACGCCACGACCGGTCACGCGCCGCCCGTCCACGTCGAGCTGCACGACCACGTCTCCCAACGCGTCCGAGCCGCCGGTCACCGACGACACGTTGAACATGATGAGGCGCGCTTCCACGCCGGCCGCACGCTGGATCGCCCCACACGCAGCGTCGATCATCCCGTCGCCGAACGCCGACTCCTCGATCATCTCGTCGCCGCGCCGGAGTCGGACCGTGGCGCTCGGCGAGAGGTGTGTGCCTCCGCCGACTTGGAGCGATTCGAGCACGAGAACACCCTCCTCTGCCGAGCCTCGCTCCTCGCCGACGATGGCCTCCAGATCTTGGTCGGTGATCTGGATCTTGCGGTCGGCCAGGGCCTTGAAGCGCGCGAATGCACGATCGACATGCTCCGCGTCGATCGTGAGTCCCATCTTGCCAAGCGCGTCGACGAACGCGTGCCGTCCGCTGTGCTTGCCCAGGACCAGTCGGTTGCCTTCGAGGCCGATCTCGAGTGGGTCCATGATCTCGTAGGTCGCCCGGTTGGACAGCACACCGTGCTGGTGGATCCCACTCTCGTGGGCGAACGCGCTCGCGCCGACGACCGCCTTGTTCGGCTGGACGTTGTAGCCGGTCGTCATCGAGACCAACCGTGACGTCCGCACGATCTCCTTGATGTTCAGACCATGGCGGACACCGAGCGCCTGTCCTCGCGTGCGCACAATCATGGCGATCTCCTCGAGCGAGCAGTTCCCTGCGCGCTCTCCGATCCCGTTCACGGCAACCTCGACCTGCCGGGCACCGTTCTCGATGCCGGCGAGCGTGTTCGCGACCGCGAGACCCAGGTCGTTGTGGCAGTGCGTCGAGATCACGACGTGGTCCGGCGTGGCCTCACGCACGATCCGCACCAGGTCGCCGAACTCCGTCGGCGTGGCGTAGCCGACCGTGTCCGGCACGTTGATCGTCGTGGCACCCACGGCGACGGCCACGCGGTAACACTCGAGCAGGAAATCGAGCTCGGTTCGCGTGGCATCCTGCGCCGAGAACTCGACGTCGTCGGTGTAGCTCACGGCCAGCGAGACGTTCTCGCGGATGGCACGGAGCGCCTGGTCGTGAGACATCTTCAGCATCGCGCTGAGCTGGATGTCGCTCGTCGAGATGAACGTGTGGATCCGCCAGCGCTCGGCGCCCTTCAGCGCCTGAGCCGCGCGTTCGATATCACCGGTCGTGGTGCGTGCGAGCGCCGCGATCACCGGGCCGCGGATGCTCGACGCGATCTCGGATACGGCGTCGAACTCACCCTCGGATGAGACCGGGAATCCGGCCTCCAGGATGTCTACGTTCAAACGAGCAAGCTGTTCGGCGATCTCGACCTTCTCGGCGCGCGTGAGTGCGATGCCGGGCGCTTGCTCGCCGTCGCGCAGCGTCGTGTCGAAGATCCGTACGGTGTCGCCATCTGCTACCGGTACGTTTCCTTCAGTCATGCTTCCCGTCATTTTGGGACCACCTTCGTTTCGCTCTCCAACCAGGGCATCATCTGGCGCAGCCCCCGTCCCACCTCTTCCAGCTGGGACGTACGCGCCTCGCTCCTGAGTCGGAGGAAGTTCCCGAATCCGCCGTCTGCTTCCGCGATCCATTCCTTGGCGAACTGCCCGCTCTGGATCTCGTCGAGGATCCGGCGCATCTCGGCGCGGGTCTCGTCGTTCACCACACGCGGCCCGCGGGTGTAGTCGCCGTACTCGGCGGTATCGGAGATCGAATAACGCATCCACGACAGGCCACCCTCGTAGATCATGTCCACGATCAACTTCAGCTCGTGCAAACACTCGAAATACGCGATCTCCGGCTGGTAGCCGGCCGCGACGAGCGTGTCGAAGGACGAGCGGACGAGCGCCGATGTCCCGCCGCAGAGCACCGCCTGCTCGCCGAAGAGATCGGTCTCGGTCTCCTCTTTGAACGTCGTCTCGAGCACACCGGCGCGCGCGGCACCGATCCCGGCGCCGTAGGCCAACGCACGTTGCCGGGCGTTCCCGGTCGCATCCTGATGGACGGCGACGAGGGCTGGGGTGCCGATCCCCTGCTCGTAGGTGCGGCGGACCAGGTGTCCCGGACCCTTCGGAGCGATCATGGTGACGTCGACACCTTCGGGTGGATCGATGGTCCCGAAGTGGATGTTGAACCCGTGCGCGAACATCAGCATGTTGCCCGGCTCCAGATTCGGCGCGATGTCGTCGGTGTACGCCTTGGATTGCGCAGTGTCGGGAAGGACCACCATGACGACGTCGGCCTCGCGCACGGCATCGGCCGTGTCGAGGACGCGGAGCCCGGCCTCCTCGGCCTTCGCACGCGATGACGAGCCGGGCCGCAACCCCACGCGAACGTCGTAGCCCGAGTCGCGAAGGTTCAGTGCGTGTGCGTGACCCTGGCTGCCGAACCCGAG
>JAYUAK010000271.1:0-1619 GCA_043741335.1 Actinomycetota bacterium | reverse complement strand
CGGAAGCGGTTCACCTGGTCGTCCTGCGTGAGTAGGGCGAAGAACGTGTTGAACGGGACGTAGATCAACGTGAATCGCGTATCGAGCGAGAAGTCGGCGAAGTCGGCGATGGTGACCGAGATCGCGTCGCCGCCGGGCTTCGCGTGGAGCCGTTCGACCATGGCTTCAGATGCGTCGATCCCGTGGACCTCGACGCCTGCCGCTGCGAGCGGCAATGCGACCCTACCGCTCCCGATCCCCAGCTCGAGCGCAGGTCCCGCGCCGACCAGCGGCACCAGGAACGCAACCGTCGTCGCGATATCGCCCGCGTAGGGCACCTCGGCATAGAGATCGTCGTAGACGTCGGCGATCCGGTCACCGTAGGTGGCAGGTCCGTACCGGTCGTCATGATCTCTCATCTCCGCAGACAAGCAGTCGCGCGGGAGCGTCAACATCGGGTGCTCACGGTGCGACCTGATGAAGCCCCTTCACGCGTGCTCGGACCACGTAGCGCCCGTGACCGGCGACGCGGATCGAGCCGTCGGCGACCAGTCTGCGCATCGCGCGATTCGTCGACTCCCGCGTTGTGCCGGCGAGCGCTGCTAACTCGTCCTGTGTGAGCGGCAACAGGATCAGGCGGCCGCCTTCGACCTGCTGTCCGAAGCGTTCGGCGAGATCCTCTAGCCGGCGAGCGACACGGGAGCGGACGTTCAGCCAGGCGAAGTCGGCGGCGAGGGCCGCGGCGCGGTGGGCGCGAGCGGTGAGGAGGTCGGCCGCGGCCCGGTGGGACACCGGCGTGAGACGGCTGGGACGGAGCGCACGCACGGTGAACGGCGAGCTCACGCCCGGGAGCTCGCCCACCGACTCGCCCGGCCCCACGACGTCGAGCACCAGCTCGCGCCATGCGTCGGAGATGGCGCTCACGCGGAGCGCTCCGGACTGAACGAGCCACAGGCCGTCGCCCGGTTCGCCTTGGCGGATCAGCGTTCCACGCTGGCGCAGAACCAGGGTGAGGGGGAGTGGTTGTGGGTCGCGTTGCATGCGGACCGACATACGCACTCCTGTTGCCGTGCGCCGCAGACGCTACCCGACACCACTGACATGCCTCGGTCTTGGCCCGTGTCCATGGCGCGCTGCGACTCCCTCGGAGTAGGCTTGCGTCCGTGGCAACCAACAAGCAGCTCATGACCGTGCTCGGCGCGGTGCCGCTCTTCGAGGGGCTGTCGAAGAAGCAGTTGAAGAAGGTGGCGGACCTGGCCGAGGTTGCCGCTTTCATGAAGGGCGCGACGATCGTGGAGCAGGGGATCGTCGGCGACAGCTTCTACATCGTGTTGACCGGCCAGGCGAAGGTCGTGGCGAACGGGCGCACCGTGAACCATCTCCTGCCCGGCGATCATTTCGGTGAGATCTCGCTCCTGGACGGGGGGCCGCGCTCGGCTTCCGTCGTCTCCGAGACCGAGATGACGCTCGTGCTCATTACCCAGAAGCAGTTCTTCGCGATGCTGGCGAAGGATCCCGAAGTCTCGCTCTGCCTGCTGGAAGGCCTGGCGCGCGCCGTGCGCCGGATGGATCGCTCGCTCGCCGGGTAGCCTTTCCCGCGTGAAGGTCGAGCTCCACCTGCCGGATACACCCGACGCCGT
>JAYUAK010000270.1:0-4102 GCA_043741335.1 Actinomycetota bacterium | reverse complement strand
TCGCCCCGCCCCATCCCGACGGCGCGAGTGGCTATCCGGTGATCGCCTTCACGATCGACGCCACCTGAGAGCGAAGCCGCGGGCCGACCGGGAAATAGGCGAGTCAGCCGCGACACCTTCAACTGATGCGCGTTCAACATCCGCATGCCGCTGGACGCTCTCCGGGTGCCCGGTATTCCCCGCTGGAATCGACATACACCTGCGAGCGTCCCGTAGGGCAGGGACGGCGTCGACCGACCCGTACCGACCCCGTAACGACGATCGGAGGAGACAGCATGGTGGAGTTCCAGATCGGCCCCGCGTTGCTTGGCGGACTCGTGGGCACGGTGGCGATGTCGGCGGTGATGATGGCCGGGCGCGGGATGGGGATGACCCGGATGGACATGCCGCTGATGATCGGCGGCATGGTGACGGCCGACGAGACGAAGGCTCGCCGCCTCGGGCTGGCGATCCACATCCTGATGATGGGGACGGTCGTGTTCGGCATCGCCTACGGACTCCTCTTCGCCGCGTTCGACTCCGACACCGCGCTCACCGGCCTGCTGATCGGTGCGATCCACGGCCTCCTCTTCGGCCTGATGGTGCTTCCGATGATGGGCTCGATCCACCCGCGCATGCGTGCGACGTCCGTCGGCTTCCACCTCGATGCCCCGAAGATGATGGGGTCGCGTACGGCGGCGGCACAGCGCTGGGCGTCGTGATGGCGCATGCCGTGTACGGACTGGTCGTGGCGCTCGTCTACAAAGCCGTCGCGTGAGCGTCGAACCTCAGGCCCGCACGGAGCCGGGAGCGCCGGTCGACAGGCTCGACCGCGACGAGATCTTCCTCGAATTTACCAAGAGCATCTGCCCGGTATGCAAGCGCGTGATCGACGCTGAGGTGAACATCCGCGGAGGGAAGGTCTTCCTCCGCAAGCGCTGCTCGGACCACGGCGGGTTCGAAGCGCTGGTGTATGGCGACGCTCAGATGTATATGGACTCGCTCCGCTTCAACAAGCCCGGCACGCTCCCACTGGAGACCCAGACCGAGGTGGTCGATGGCTGCCCGCTCGATTGCGGTCTCTGCCCCGAGCACAAGCAGCACGCCTGCGTCGGAATCATCGAGGTGAACTCCAACTGCAACCTCGACTGCCCGATCTGCTTCGCGGATTCCGGTCACCTGCCCGACGGCTTCTCTCTCACCGCGGAGCAGGTCGAAGCGGGCATCGACGCGTTCGTTCGCGCGGAGGGGGAGCCTGAGGTGCTGATGCTGTCCGGCGGGGAGCCGTCGATCCACCCGCAGATCCTCGACTTCATCGCCATGGCACGCGAGAAGGGTGTCCGCCACGTCGTCCTGAACACGAACGGGATACGCCTCGCGAAGGACCGGGCGTTCTCCCCCGCGCTCGCGGAGCAGCGAACCGCGATCTACCTGCAGTTCGATGGGCTCCGCGAGGAGACCCACCGGGTGATCCGAGGCCGTGACTTGCGTGAGGTGAAGATCAAGGCACTCGAGCACTGCGAGGAGTTCGGCCTGTCGGTCACGCTGGTGGCGGCGGTCGAGAAGGGCGTCAACGAGGACGAGCTCGCCGATATCCTCCGGTTCGGGTTCGCTCACCCCGCGGTGCACTCGGTCGTCTTCCAGCCGGTGACCCACGCGGGGCGACACCTGGAGTTCGACCCGCGTGAGCGGCTCACGAACTCCGACGTGATCCATTCGATCGTCGATCAGATGCCGGAGACCTTCGAGCTGGCCGACTTCTTCCCTGTCCCCTGTTGCTTCCCCACCTGTCGGAGCGTGACGTACCTCCTCGTGGACGGCGAGAACGTCATCCCGATCCCGCGTCTACTGGACATCGAGGAGCACCTCGACTACGTCACGAACCGGGTCCTGCCGGACCCCTCGATCCGCGGAGCTTTGGAGAAGCTCTGGAGCGCGTCGGCGATCCCCGGTTCGGCGACGACGGCCGAGAGTCTCGCCTGCGCTACCTGCGCGATCGACCTGCCGGAAGCGGTACGCGATCTGACCAAGAAAGCGTTCATGGTCGTGATCCAGGACTTCCAGGATGCGTACACGCTGAACGTTCGGCAGTTGATGAAGTGCTGTGTCGAGCAGATCACACCAGACGGACGCCTGATCCCGTTCTGCGCCTACAACTCTGTCGGCTACCGGGAGGAGGTGCGGGCGCAGCTCACCGGAGTCGATGTCCAGGCGGTGGTGCCCAACTCGATCGAGCTGCGGCCCGTGCTCACGATCGGGCCCAATGGGTCGATGGTGGCCGCCGCGCGACCAGAGCCCAGGGCATCGCGAGACGCTCGGAACGTAGGGCGCGCGCTATGAGCGCGGCGGTCGATGCGGCCACGGTCAAGGCATGCTGCACCTCGGTGTACGAGCACGAGGCCGTCGGCTGGCTTCTGGGCGAGAGCTTCCATCCGGGCGGGACCGCGCTCACCGAGCGCCTGGCCGAACTGCTGGAACTCACGCCCGGCCGGCGGGTCCTCGACGTTGCCGCCGGCAGGGGCGCATCGGCCGTTCATCTCGCCGCAAGTCGCCATCTCAGCGTCCACGGCGTCGATCTCTCGCCACAACTCGTGTCCGCCGCCCGCCGTCGAGCCGAGGACACCGGTGTGGGCGAACGTACGTCGTTCGAGGTCGCGGATGCAGAGCATCTTCCCCTCGAGAGCGGGGCGTTCGACGCCGCGATCTGTGAGTGCGCACTCTGCCTGTTCCCCGACAAAGCAGGCGCGATGCGAGAGATCGCACGCGTCGTCCGTGCGGGCGGTCGCATAGGGATCGCGGACCTGGTTGTGGACCGGCGGCGGCTGCCCCCGGAGCTCGACACCTTGGTCGGTCGAGTGGCCTGCCTGGCGGACGCTCGAACGCTCGAGGAGAACCTGCGGCTGATCGAGGACGCCGGCTTGCGCGTCGACGCGGTGGAGCGATACGACGAGGCGTTGGCTGGCATGATCGATCGGATCGACGCCCGGTTGTCCATGGCCGCGATGGTCATCCAAGCCGAAGCCTTCGGTCTGGATCTCGCCGCCGCTCGCCGCCTGGTCGCGCAAGCCAGACGCGTCGTGGGCGCAGGGATCGCGGGCTACGCGTTGATCGCGGCCACCGTGTTGGGGAACGGGTATGCGAACTGATCACGCACACACCACCGAGGAACGGACGTCTCAGGACGGTGCGCCGGTCCGTCGGAACGCGCTTCTGGGTGCGGCCGCGGGCGCGATCGGGCTGGGATGCTGCCTCTACCCGGTCGTGCTGGTGCTGCTCGGCCTCTCGTCGGCCTCGGCCGCCGTTGGCTTGGGGAACCGTCTGTTCACGCAATGGGGATGGGCGTTCAAGCTCTCGGGGCTCGCGTTCGCCTGCATCGCCCTGTGGGTCCAGCGTCGGCGGGCTCGTTCATGCTTCGCTGACTCGAGGCCGCGACTCGTGCGCGCGGCCGTGACCATGCTGGGGGTCGCCGTCCTCACCTATGCCGCCCTCTACCTGGGCACCACGTGGCTCGGACGAGCAGCATCATGAACGGCAGGTCAGATCGCGAAGGCACAGCCGTTCCAATAGGCCTCGACGCGCTTCTTCCTCCAACCCTTCACGTCGAGGTGGAGCTCGTCTGGCGGGGTCAAGCTACCTGGATCGAACCACAGCTCGAACCCATCCGCGTCGAATCGTTCGAACCGCCGACCGGCCCTCCGCTCTGATGCGGTAATCAGGTACGTCATGTTCCCCGAGCAGCACTTGTGAGGATCCGCCCAGACGTAGAGCCGACCCCCCCGTTGCCGGATGAGCTCGATCACATCGGCGTCCGCGATGACTTCCATACCCTTTAGAGACGCTCGGGACGGCCTCGCGATTCCCCGATCGAGGCGGGCGTGTGCCCCGGGGACCTCAGGCCCGCTCACGCGTCCGGGTCCGAGGGATGACTATCGAGGTGGTCGAGCAGCGCGCGAAGGCTCGCCGTAGCCACGCCGACGACGCTATCCGCTCCTCCGTAATACATCCGGACCGTATCGCCATCCTCGTCGAGGATCCAGCCGCAGGGGAACACGACTCCGGGGACGTCGCCGGAGCACTCGTACGAGGCGTTCGGCCCGAACACCCACTCCCGGCTTCGGAGCAA
>JAYUAK010000269.1:0-4104 GCA_043741335.1 Actinomycetota bacterium | reverse complement strand
TCGGCCGCCTGCTGGCGATCGTGGCGGGCTCGCCGTCGCTCCTGGGTGTGGGGCTCGACGAGGACACCTGCGCGATCGTTCATGCAGACCAGACGATCCAGGTGATCGGGCGCGGTGCGGTCACGATCGTCGATGGCGCGCACGTCAAGACCGACGCCTATCAGGGCAAGGGGTATCGTCCGCTGTTGGTCTCGGGCGCCATCTTGCACTCGCTCCCTTCCGGATACTGGTTCGACCTACGGAGCCGGCGGCTGCTCGCCGCGGAGAAGGCGCTGGTGGGGGAGCGGGAGGCGTCGGAGTGACGGCGGGCGCTGCCAAGACTCGAGCCGACCGGCAGCGCGCCAAACGCGAGCCGCCGTCGCAGAAGAAGACCCGCCCGAAACCCGATCTGACGATCTTGCAGACGCAGGTGTTCCGCGGGCCGAACTACTGGTCCTACGAACCGAGCATCCGGTTGCTCGTAGACCTCGGCTCCCTCGAGGAGTGGCCGTCGAACACGATCCCGAAGTTCAACGGGCGATTGCTCGAACTGCTCCCGGGCGTGGGGGAGCACTCCTGCTCCCTCGGCAAGCGCGGCGGATTCCGCGAACGCCTGGAGGACGGCACATGGCTCGGACACGTGGCCGAACATGTGGCGCTCGAGCTGCAACGGGAGTCCGGCGCGCACATCTCGCGCGGCAAGACCCGCAGCGCCGGAGCGAGCGGCCAATACAACGTGATCTACGGCTACGCCGAGGAGGTCGTCGGGGTCGAGGCCGGCCGCCTGGCCGTTCGACTGATGAACCACTTGGTGAAGTCGGAAGTCGGGTTCGACTTCTCCGCGGAATTGGAGCGCTTGATCCTGCTCGCGGAACGCCGGCAGTTCGGACCGTCGACGCAAGCCATCCTGGACGAAGCCGCCAGCCGCGACATCCCGTTCATCCGCCTGAACGAGCAGTCGCTCGTGCAGCTCGGTCAAGGGCGCTACCAGCAGCGGATCCGCGCCACGATGACCTCGCAAACGAGCGCCCTCGCCGTGGACGTGGCCAGCGACAAGAAGATGACGAACAAACTGCTCGGCGCCGCCGGCCTGCCGGTCCCCAAGAGCGAGGTCGTGCGCACAGAGGACGATGCGGTCGCCGCCGCCAAGCGGATCGGGTTCCCGGTCGTCATCAAGCCACTGGACGGCAACCACGGTCGGGGGGTCGGACTCGACATCACGACAGATCGCGCGACCCGATCGGGTTTCAAACGCGCCGTCAAGGAATCGCGCAACGGCCGGGTCGTCGTCGAGAGCTTCGTGACCGGGCTCGACTACCGGGTGCTGGTGATCGGCGGGCGCATGGTGGCGATCGCGCAGCGCGTCCCCGCCCACGTGATCGGGGACGGGAAGCGAACCGTTCGCGAACTGGTCGAGCTCACCAACCAGGACCCTCGGCGCGGCATCGGGCACGAGAAGGTCCTCACGCGCATCAAGATCGACGACACCGCCGAGGAGCTCGTGAAGAAACAGGGCTTCGGCCTGGACGACACACCGCCGAAAGGCGAGATGGTCAAGCTCGCCGAAACGGGCAACATGTCGACCGGCGGCAGCTCGATCGACCGGACCTGGGACGCCCACGAGGACAACGTCGAGATCGCGGAGGAGGCCGCGCGCGTCGTGGGCCTGGACGTGGCCGGCATCGACTTCCTAGCTCCCGATATCGCGCAACCCGTCCGCGAGACCGGTGGCGCCATCGTCGAGGTGAACGCCGCGCCCGGCTTCCGCATGCATACCCATCCGACGGAGGGCGAGCCGCAGTACGTCGCGAAACACGTGGTGGACCTGCTGTTCCCGCCCGGAACCCCCGCGCGGATCCCGATCGTCGCGGTGACGGGATCCAACGGCAAGACGACGACGACACGGATGATCGCGCACATCTTCCGTGGGATGGGCCGCCAGATCGGCGTGACCTCGACCGACGGCATCTATATCGACGAACGATTGGTGAAGCGCGTGGATGCATCGGGGCCGAAGTCGGCGCTCATGGTTCTTCAGAACCCGCGCGTCGACATGGCGATCTTCGAGGTCGCTCGCGGCGGGATCCTTCGCGAGGGCCTGGGCTATGAGCGGAACGACGTCGGCGTGGTGCTGAACGTGACGGGCGATCATCTGGGTTTGAAGGAGATCGACACGCTGGAGCAGCTGGCGGCCGTGAAGCAGGTGGTCGTGGAGGCCGTGCCACGCAGCGGGTGGGCCGTGTTGAACGCCGACGATCCGCTCGTGCTGGAGATGCGACGGCACTGCGCCGGGAACGTGATCCTGTTCACGATGGCCGAGAAGCACGATCTGGTCGAGCGATGGGTGCGCCGCGGTCGCAAGGCCGTTGTCCTCGAGCACAGCTCGCGCGGCGAGATGATGGTCATCAAGGAAGGCCGTCGAACCATGCCGATCGCGTGGGTGCACACGTTGCCCGCAACGTTCGAGGGGAAAGCGCGGATGATGGTCCAGAACGCCATGGCCGCGGCCGCGGCGGCGCACGCGGCCGGTGCACACCTGCACGACATCCGACAGGGGCTGCGCTCCTTCACCACCTCGGTGTATCAAGCGCCTGGTCGCTTGAACCTGTTCGACCTGGACGGCGTGAAGGTCTTGATCGACTATGCGCACAACGCCGCAGGGCTGGAAGCGGTGGGCGACTTCGTCGAGCGCATGACTTCTGATGTGCCGGCGGGCGAGCAACCTGGCGCGGCGTCATGGACCGCGAACCTTCGCGTGGCCGTGATCGCGACGGCAGGGGACCGCCGTGACGAGGACATGCACGAACTTGGCAGGATCGCCGCGAAGTACTTCGACGACGTGATCATCCGGGAGGACCGCAACCCACGGGGCCGGCCGTTCGGGCAGACGGCGGACCTGGTGCTGGAGGGCGTCCGGCTGGCGCAGGAGGCAGGCGAGGCCCGTGCCGGAAACGTCGAGATCGTCCTGGACGAGATGGAAGCCGCGCAGCGGGCGCTCGACCGTTCGCGACCGGGGGACCTGGTCGTGCTCTGCGTCGACTACGCGACCGAGGTGTTCAAGGAGCTCGAGTCCCGGCGAGGATCCGCGTCGCCTCAAGTCTTGATGGCTTCCGAGAGCGACGGTCACGGGGAGGCCGTCGGCGGCGATCCCGACCTCCTCGGCGTCTAGGCGATGGACACGGGCGCGCTCGCCCGCATGCTCGTGGAACGGCGGCAGGAGCTGCAGGCCGAGCTCGACACGCTGACGGCGATCCCGCGCGATCCGATGGCGGCGGTGTCGTTCGGCAAGCGCATCGGCGACGGCACGACCGAAGCGGTGGAACGGCTGAACAAAGTGGGCGCGGCGAACGGGATCGCCGCCACGCTCACGGATGTCGAGCGCACGATCCAGAAACTCGCCGACGGAACCTACGGGTTGTGCGATCGCTGCGGGGAGGCGATCTCTCCGGAACGCCTGGAGGCGATCCCGTGGGCACCGCTCTGCATCCGGTGCGCGCGGGCGCGCTGACTGTACGATCGTCGTCGCGTTCAGATCGCGCGAGCTCGGGACATTCGTGCTTGCGCGACGATCCGGCGGATGTCTGTGGGCCTCAGCCGCTCTGCGCCGTTCGCGTCGAGCCAGGCGAAGATCTCGGGACGCTTGCCGAGCGCGGTCACGCTCACGACATCGCCCGGGGTCGCGGAGGCGAGCATCGAGCGGAGCGCGACGAGCTCGTCGTCGTAGACGGTCACGTCTTCGACTCCGGCTTCGCGCGCGCCCTCTCGCAGGCGCTCGACGATGTCCTCACGCGAACGGCCCCGCAGGTAGTGCGACAACTCCGCTACCGCGAGGTGATCCGCGCCGACCGCAGCGCGAAAAGCGAACGCATGCAGGATCGCGTCGGTACGGTCGCCGGCCGTGCAGATCGCGAGCCACACGTGGCAGCCTTTGCGCCGCAGGCCATCCAGGATCTCTGTGAGGCCGGTCATGCCCGCTTCGTTGTGCGCGTAGTCGATCACGACGATCCGGCCCTCGATCCGGAACAGGTTGGCGCGACCCGGGTTGCGTTCCGGATCCAGGACGAACGTCTTCAGCCCTCGAACGACGGCGCGTTCCGGCAGTCCGATCGCTAGGCCAGCGGCCGC
>JAYUAK010000268.1:0-4128 GCA_043741335.1 Actinomycetota bacterium | reverse complement strand
CGCGCGGGCAGGCATCCGTGCAGTTGAAGGTCGTGCGGCACCGGAACACACCGGTCTTTTCCGACAGGATCTTCAGGCGTTCACGGCTGCCGCGATCGCGCGAATCGAAGATGAACCTGTGCGCGTTCACGATGGCCGCCGGTCCAACGTACTGGTCGTCGCCCCAGAAGATCGGGCACGACGTCGTGCAGGCCGCGCACAGGATGCACTTGGTGGTGTCGTCGAACCGCGCGCGCTCCTCCGGTGACTGCCGGCGCTCCTTGTCGGGCTCGCCTTCGTCGTTCACCAAGAAGGGCAGCACCGACTTGAAGCCCTCGAAGAACGGGTCCATGTCGACGATCAGGTCCTTCAGAACCCGCAGGCCACGGATGGGCTCGACCGTCGCCTTCGGCGCCACGTCCTGGACCAATACCTTGCAGGCCAAGGCATTTCGACCGTTGATCAGCATGGCGTCCGAGCCGCAAACGCCGTGCGCGCACGAGCGCCGGAGCGCGAGCGTGCCGTCCAGACGCCACTTCACCTCGTGCAGCGCGTCGAGCAGCCGGTCCGTCGGCTCCATCTGCACGGTGAACTCGTCCCACCACGGTTCCTCGGAAACCTCCGGGTTGAAACGGCGGATCTTCAACGTGAGCGCCATCCGCCCGTCGGACTCACCGACGCGTTGGCGATCGGAGCTCTGCAGGACCTCGGCGGCCGTGGCCATCAGTACTTCCGTTCCATCGGGATGTAGGGACCCATCTTCACCGGCTTGTAGTCCAGGTCGATCGTACGATCGTTTTTCCGGTAAGCCAGCGAGTGCTTCAGCCAATTCACGTCGTCGCGGAGCGGATGGTCCTCGCGGAAGTGCGCGCCGCGGCTCTCGGTGCGAGCACTGGCGGCGGCGACAAGCGTCTCGGCGCAATCCAGCAGGAACCCCAGCTCGACGGCCTCCATGAGGTCCGTGTTGTAGACGCTGCCCTTGTCCTGCACGCCGACCTGCGCGTAGCGATCGTGCAGATTCGCCAGGACCGCCTCCATCTCCTTCAGACCTTGTTCGTTCCGCACCACGGAGGCCCGGTCGAACATCTCGTCCTGCAGCTCGGTGCGGATATCGGCGGGGTTCACGGTGCGGTCGCGCCCGAGCAATCCGTTCAGCATGTCGAGCGTGTGCTTGGTGGGCTCGTCGGGGAGCGGAGTCAGATCGGCGCCGGCGGCGAACTCCGCCATGTGGAGCCCGCCTCGCCGGCCGAACACCACGATGTCGAGCAGCGAGTTCGTGCCCAAACGGTTCGCGCCATGCACGCTCACGCACGCGCACTCGCCGGCCGCGTACAGACCGGGCACGGGCGTCTCGTCGGCACCGGTCACCACCTGTGCGTCGACGTTCGTCGGAATGCCGCCCATCGCGTAGTGCGCGGTCGGCTGGATCGGGACGAGCTCGGTCGTCGGTTCCACGCGCAGGTAGACACGCGCGAACTCGGTGATGTCGGGGAGCTTCTCCTCGATGACCTTCGGGTCGAGGTGGCGAAGATCCAGGTAGACCATGTCGCCGTTCGGCCCGTCGCCGCGACCCTCCTTGATCTCCTGGTAGATCGACCTGGACACGACGTCGCGCGGCGCGAGGTCCTTGATCGTTGGGGCGTAACGCTCCATGAAGCGCTCGCCATCCTTGTTCAACACGATGCCGCCTTCGCCGCGAGCGGCTTCCGACAGCAAGATCCCCAACTTGTACAGGCCCGTCGGATGGAACTGGAAGAACTCCATATCTTGCAGTGGGATGCCGCGCCGGTAGGCCACAGCAGGACCGTCGCCGGTCAGCGCGTGGGCGTTCGACGAGACGCGGAACATCCGCCCGTAGCCGCCGGTGGCAAACATCACCGACTTCGCACGGAAGATGTGCAGCTCGCCCGTGGCCAGCTCGTACGCCACGATGCCGGCGGTGCGGCCGTCGTCGTCGCGAAGCAGGTCTAGACAGTAGAACTCGTTGAAGAACCGCACGTCGCGCTTCACGCACTGCTGGTAGAGCGTCTGCAGGATCATGTGGCCGGTGCGGTCGGCCGCGTAGCACGCGCGCATCACCGGGCCCTCGCCGTGATTCCGAGTATGTCCGCCGAACCGCCGCTGCGCGATCTTGCCGTCGGGCGTCCGATTGAACGGCAGACCCCAATGCTCGAGCTGATAGATCGCGTCCACTGCCTCGTTCGTCAACAGCTCGGCGGCGGGCTGGTCGGTCAGATAGTCGCCGCCCTTCACCGTGTCGAACGCGTGCCACTCGGGATAGTCCTCCTCCATGTTCCCGAGCGCCGCGCACACCCCGCCTTGTGCCGCGCCCGTGTGCGAGCGCGTTGGGTAGAGCTTGGAGATCACGGCGGTCCGAACGCGGTCCGAGGACTCGATCGCCGCTCGGAGCCCGGCGCCGCCCGCGCCGACGATCACCGCGTCATACGTGTGGGTGGTCGCCATGTCAGCGCACGGTTCCCGGCCACTTCGACGGATCGAACGTGAACACGATCACCGAGCCCAGCACGAAGAGCGTGAACCCGAGCACGTAGAAGACCATGTTGATCGTCAATCGCACGCCGGGCTTGCGCACGTAGTCGAGCGTGATCACGCGCAGTCCGTTGATGCCGTGGATGAGCGCGAGCACCAGGAGCATCCAGTCCCATGTCCGCCAGAACGGGCTCGCCCATCGGGTCGCGACGAACCCAAAGTTCACGCGGCCGACGCCCTCGTCTTGCACGTGCATGATCAACGTGTGTCCGACGGCGAGGACCAGCAACACCAGTCCGGAGATCCGCATGAACAGCCAGCCCCACAGCTCGAACCCGCCGACCGGTCGTTCGCGACCGCCGCGGAAGTCGCGCTGCGAGCTGCGCTCGGGCGGCTGGGCGGAGCGGCGAGGTTCGGTCGCGGTCGCCATGTCAGTTCCGCAGCAGGTCGATGATCTGGCCGACCATGATCCAGCTGATCGGTACCATCGCGGCGACGAACGCGACCACGGTCGCGATCCCCATCACGCGGATGCGGCTCGTCAGGCTCGGGAAGAAATCGAGCAGCGTGATCTTGATCCCGTTGAACGAGTGGTAGAGCACCGCGGCCACGAGCCCAAGCTCCAACAGACGGACGACGGGATTCTCGTAGACGCTCACGACGCGGTTGTACGCGTTCGGGCCCCAGCCAACCACGGCGGTGTCGATCACATGGGCGAACAGGAACAGGATGATCGCGACGCCCGTGATCCGGTGCAGCAACCAGGAGTACTGGCCCTCATGGCCCTTGTAGATCGGGCCGTAGTCGCTCTTCCGCTTGCTCTGTCGGATCGCCACGGGTTCTCTTTCAGCCTATCTCGCACAGCTCGACCGCCACCAACCGCTCCGGCCAAGACCGGCGCGGAGTCTACTCAGTTCCGGCCGGCGAGTGCTTCGGCTCGTGAGCGGCGGGAGACCCGGAGCTTGGCGTCCATGGTCCCTTGGGTCCCCAGATCATCCCGGAGCGATGAATGCCAAGGCAACCCAGTGGAGCAGCACCGCGCGGGTCAGGCCGACCCAGATGTACCGGAGGGTAGGCCATCGTGCTTGGAGCGACGAGACAACGAACGGATGCCGAAAAGCGGGATGAGCCATTCCGACGGCTGTGGCCAGGAGCTGCCGTACACCGATGGCGTCGAGGGTGGGGCGAACGATGTGCTCGGACGTTCGGCTTCGGGCGCCGGGGGAAGGGAGGGATGTCGTCGCTTTCGCGCTCGATCGACTGCCGCCCAAATCAACCCCGCAGCCGTGACAAGGAGCGGAAGGAATGTAACCCAATCGGCCAGATGATCTGCAGTCGAACCCAGCACAGCCATACCCTAGGGCCTCGGAACGGGGGACGCTGCGTTCACGCGATCCGCGTGGCCACCATCACGCCGTCGCGGGTCGGGACGATCGTCGAGACGTAGCGCTCGTCGCCGGCGATCAATGCGTTGTGCTCCAGGATCGCCTGCGTCGAGTCGTCGGGGTCATCGTCGAGCACGCGTCCGGACCACAGGACGTTGTCGCATACGTAGAGACCGCCGATGCGGACACGTTCGCGCGCCGCACGCCACGCGTCCGGATACCCGTCCTTGTCGATGTCGCAGTAGACGACGTCGAACTCGCCGTCCAACGCGTT
>JAYUAK010000267.1:0-1642 GCA_043741335.1 Actinomycetota bacterium | reverse complement strand
CGCTCGCGGTCGACCGCAAGGCCTATGTGACCACGAGCTTCGACGACAACGGCGAGCCGGGTCGCGCGATGGCTCCGCTCGCGGTCCTCGGCAAGGCCGCGGATCTCGTCCCCGTGCCCGTCTACGATCCGGCGAAGGCGAAGCAGCTCCTCGACGGTGCCGGCTGGACGGTCGGCGCGGACGGGATCCGGGCGAAGGCCGGGCGGCGGCTCAGCCTCGAGCTCATCGCGACCCCGGACACCTCCTCCACCTCGCTCGAGCTCCTGCAATCGCAATACAAGGCCGTCGGCGTCGACATCGTCATCAAGAAGGCCGCGGACACCGCGACGCGAAACCAGTACTACAGCAAGAATGAGTTCGACCTCGACCTTGAGCCGCCGAACCAGAACGACGGCAACCCGGCGTTCCTTCCGGTCCTGCGGATGTACTCGAAGAACTCGGGGACCGAGCGCTTCGCTCCGGGCGGCGCGTTCGACGACTGGGCGGTGAAGTCGCTCGCCGCGACGACGGTCGAAGCGGCGCAGGAGGCATCGGCCCAGATGATGAAGATCCTCCAGGCCGAGGACTTCACGGTCATCCCGCTCGCGGGCCTCTTCCGCGTCTATGCGATGCGCAAGGGCGTGGACCTTGGGGACCCGCATCCGTCGCAGACCAGCCAGCTCTGGATCAGCCTCTCCGCGACGAAATAGCGATGCGGCGATACGTCGCGCGCCGGCTGCTGCTGGCGGTCCCGACGCTGCTCGGGCTCGTCGTGCTCGCCTTCACGCTCATCGTCCTGACCCCGGGCGATCCCGCGACGGAGCTCGCACGGCGACGGGCGCCGAGCGGCGAGGCGACCGACGTGGACATCGCCCGAGCGCGCGCCGAGCTCCGGCTCGATCGCCCGTACCCGGAGCAGCTCGGGGAGTGGGTCCTGCACGCCGCCCGGGGTGATCTCGGGCGGTCCTTCTCCACCAACAAGCCCGTGGCGGCGGAGCTTCTCGAGCGCCTCCCCGCCACCGCGCAGCTCGCCGGCGCCGCCCTGGTCCTCGCGGTCATCTTCGCACTGCCCCTCGGGGCCCTTGCCGCGGTACGGGCCCGCACCCTCGCAGATCAAGGCGTCCGAGTGGCAGCGCTGCTCCTGGCCTCGATCCCCGGCTTCTTCCTCGCCTACATCCTGGTGGTCTTCTTCGCGACGACGCTCCACCTGCTCCCGGTCGCCGGCCGCGCGAGCGTCGCCAGCCTCATCCTGCCCGCGATCACGCTCGCGGCGGGACCGACCGCGCTGCTGTCGCGCCTCGTGCGGGCCAGCCTGCTCGAGGTCCTGGGCGAAGACTTCATCCGTACCGCGCGCTCGCATGGCCTCTCCGAGACGGTCGTGGTCTTCCGCCACGCCCTCCCGAACGCCCTCCTGTCCACGGTCACGGTCATCGGCAGCCTCGCCGGCCATCTGCTCGCCGGGGCGGTCATCGTCGAGACGATCTTCGCGTGGCCGGGGGTGGGGAAGCTCGCGGTGGACGCGATCGCGCAGCGCGACTACACGATGATCCAGGGGATCGTGCTCTTCGTCGGCGCGATCTTCGTCGTCGTGAATCTCCTCGTCGATCTCAGCTACGGCCTCATCGATCCGCGGATCCGGATCGCCTCGACGGCCGCAGGATGA
>JAYUAK010000266.1:0-4136 GCA_043741335.1 Actinomycetota bacterium | reverse complement strand
CGAAGTCCATCAAGGTCGCGAACTTCGGGCTTGCATCGACCGGTTCCTGCGGCGACGGCCCGAAGGCGGGCGTGAAGAGATTCATGATCGAGACGTCGTCGAACGGACACCGCTGGATCACCGCTTTCGTGGGGAGAGCTCCGAACAACGGGAAGCTCCTCACCTACATCCCGACGGCCGGCAAGAAGAACGTCCGCTACGTGAGGTTCACCATGTTGTCCAACCACGGTGACAAGCTCTTCATGGACGTGATGGAACTCACGATCCACGGGAAGTAGGAAGTAGGTCGTCGTTCCGACCGGCGTCGTCGATCAGGCGGCGCCGGTCGCCGCGGCCCAGGCCGATTCGAGCCGGTCCGGACCGAAGACGGCCTTCGGGATGTAGGCGGCGGCACCACACTCGGCTGCCCGCGGCGCGTACTCCTCTTCCTCGTATGTGGAGAGGAGCAGCACGACGACCGCGGCGGGAGTGCCGACGGCCGCGGCGAGGATCTGTCGCGTCGCATCCAGCCCGTTGATGCCCGGCAGGTTGACGTCCATAAGCACCAGGTCCGGGCCGAGCTCGGCGGCCATCGTCACGGAGTCTTCCCCGGTCTCGGCCTCACCTACGACCTCGAAACCGTCCGTGGCCTCCACCACCATGCGAGCGGCCATGCGGAACGGCTCCTGGTCATCGACGATCAATACGCGTACGTCCATAGGTCCTCGCATCTAGCGTCCCACCGCGAGCGGGTGATGCCAGTAGTGCCAGCACCACTTTCCGCGGCAGTGGCGCGACGAGGCTACGCGGCGAGCTCGGCCAGCCGAAGGAACGCGCGTTCGAGCAGCAGTCGTGAGTTCAGGTTCAGGTCCTCGGCCAGATCGGCGCGCGCTTCCTCGATGCCGGCGAGACCTCGTGTGGCGCGCACCACGCTGAGCCGGCCGTCGGGCACGAGGTCGGGATTCATCAGCAGATCCGGATCGCCACCCACCGCAACGGTGATCCGATCGCGCAAGAGCGACGACACCGCCAGGAGCACCCAGTCGATGTAGTCGCGCTCCGCTCGGCGTTCGCGGCGTTGGAACCGAACCTCGATCCGCTTGATCGAACCGCGATACGCATCCTCGGGCCGCCCCTTCTCGTCCAGGAACGGGGCCAGCTCGGCCTCGAGCTCGGACTTCAGACGCTTCTTGTACTCCGCGGCCGCCGCCAGGACGACATCCGCCGCACCGAGCGCCCCGGCCGGACCCTCGGCGGCGAGCGCGACCGCCCGGTCGGCCGCCTCCCGGAACTTCAGGCCGTCGACCGCGGTGGCAAGACGCCGGGCCCGACCCAGGTTGCCCCCGGCGAGGCGCGCGGCCAGGCGCGCCCGCGTCGGATCAACGCCTTCGGTGACCAACACGTCCACGACGAACGCCTCGGAAAGCGCGGTGAACATGACGACGTGGCATCGCGAGAGCACGGTGTCGGGCAGCTCGTGTGCACGCGCCGAGCTCAGGAGCAGGACGGAGTCGGCCGGCGGCTCCTCGAGGACCTTGAGCAGCGTGTCGGCCGCGGCGGGCGAGAGCCGATCGGCCTCGCGTATGACGAACACCTTCCGCCCCGGCTCGGGGGCCGTGCGGAACGCCGGCGTCCAGACTTCCTCACGGATCGTGTCCACGTGGATGTCGCGACCTTCTGGCTCGACCAGGAACACGTTCGGATGATGATCTTCGAGCGCCAGCCGGCAGGCGCGACACACACCGCACCCCCCCTCCGGACACAGGAGCGCGGCGACGAACGCGCGCGCGGCGATCGATTTGCCCGATCCTTCCGGACCGGCGAAGACGTAGGCGTGGTGCGGCCGCTCCGCCGCTCCGGTCAGGAACGCCATGGCGGCGTCTTGCCCCGGCACCCGATCCAGTACGGCGCTCACGATCGACGATGCTACTCGGCGGGGGCGACGGGACCGCTGCCGGGCGCGGCGCCGTTGTCCTCGCGGTCCTTCAACACCTTGTGCAGGGCATCCTTCACGCCTTCGAACACATCGGCGGGTGGCTTGTCCGCGTCGACCACGATGAATCGCTCGGGGTGCTCCTCCGCGATCTTCAAGTACGCGTCGGCGACCTTCGCGTGGAAGTCCTGTCCCTCGAGCTCCATGCGGTCCGGCGCCTCCGTCGAGCGCAGCAGCCCGAGCTCCGGCTCGATGTGGAGCAGGATCACCAGGTCGGGGAAGAGGCCCTGGGTCGCCCACACGTTCAGCGTCAGGACGTCCTGCTCACCGAGGCCGCGCGCCCACCCCTGATAGGCAAGGGATGAATCGACGTAGCGGTCGCAGATGACGATCTTCCCGTCCGCCAACGCCGGCCGGATGACGGACATCACGGTCTGCGCGCGGCTCGCCGCGAACAGAAGCGCCTCAGCGCGGGCGTCGAGCTTGCCGGTGCGCGGGTCGAGCAGGACCTCCCGGATCCGCTCCCCCAGCTCGGTCCCGCCTGGCTCGCGGGTGACCAGCACGTCGAGGCCGAGCGAACGGATGTACTCCTCGGCCAACCGGATCTGCGTGCCCTTGCCGGCGCCCTCCACGCCCTCGAAGGCGATGAAGAGTCCTGTCGCCGGCGGCCGCTTCAGCTTCGGCACGAGCGTGAGGGGTTGGGGGCGGCTGAGTCGGTGGCGGTGGAGGAGCCGGCGCGTGTTGAGACCGGCGGCGAGAACCAAGAGCCCCGCAGCCCAGAGCGCGACGCGCGTTCCGGAGAGCACGAACCCCTCTGTACCGGGATGGAAGGCGGCATCATAGGCAGACGACAGGATAGGGAAGAACGTGAGCGACGCGAAGAGTCCGAGTCGCGACAGGACCGTGAGCGAGGCGAACGTGCGGCCGCGGTACTCGTCCTCGACGTTCTCCTGTAAGAGCGTGTAGCCGCTGACCCAGGCCAGCCCGCAGAACAGACCGAGCCACACGGTGACGACCGCCGCCAGCGAAAACGTCGGCATCGCGGCGAGCACGAAGAGCGCGACCGCCGCGGAGAGCAGCGATCGCGTGAACACCAGGTCGCGTTCGATGAGCTTCGTGACCTGGTTCGAGCCCGCCATCCCGATCGCCATGCCGATGCCGAACGCTACGACGACGACGCCCCAACCCGCGGCCTTCGCGTGGAGCGTCGTGTCCACGAAGATCGGTCCGAGCGCCAGCACCGCCCCCACCGCGGCGAACGCGATCACGATCCCGGCGGTCATCGCCGACGCGATCGAATCCTCGCGGAGGAAGCGGAGCCCGTCCACGACGTCGCGCCAGATACGTGAGAGGTCGAATCGTTCGAGCCCGCGTGATGTTGGCGCCTTCAGGGGAACGCCGCTCACCATCACGGCAGAGAACGCGAACGTGCACGCGTCCAACAGCAGCGCGAGGGTTTCCGGCCGCGCGAGGCCGATCGCGGTGCTGATCAACGCGAGCACGGCGAACACCGCGCCGCCGAGGGGGAGCGTCGCGTACGTGCTCACGAGTCCGATCGAGTTCGCGTTCGCGAGCTGTCGCCGTGGAACCAGGTTGGGCAGCGACGCGTCGCGGGCAGGCGTCCAGAGCAGCGAGAAGCACTCGATGACGAACGACAGCAGGAAGATGATCCCCAGCCGATGAACGAACGCCATCGTGCCGTAGAGCGCTCCGCGCGCGATGTCGGCCGCGATCATGATCTTCTTGCGATCGAACCGATCGACGAACGCACCGGCAAACGGCCCGAAGATGATCGCGGGGAGCATCCTCGCCGTCATGACGCCCCCGACGGCGAGACCTTTGGTGGTGATCCCGGACAGACTAGCAACCAGCGACGTCACGGCGACGAACCCGACCCAATCGCCCAGCGACGACACGGTCATCGCCGCGAGCAACCGGGAGAACCCTGGGTGGGTCAGGAGGTCCTTGAGCGTTGCCGACCGGGTTCCGCGGAGGGCGGCGACCTCGTCGGCGATGCTGGACACGGAGCGCTAAGCCTCCGGGACGTCGGGCACGACGGAGAGCGCGGGCTTCTTCTTCGCGGCGGGCTTCTGCTTCGCGACCGGCTTCTTCCGCGCTGATGCCTTCTTCGAGGCGGGCTTCTTCCGAGCCTTGGCTCGTGCTTCACGCGCCGCGGCCTTGGCGGCACGCACCGCCGCCTCGGCCTCCGGATCGCCCTCCTTCG
>JAYUAK010000265.1:0-9596 GCA_043741335.1 Actinomycetota bacterium | reverse complement strand
CGGTCGCGTCGATCCTGCCTTGCAGCACCCACGGCATCGGCTTCGGGCTCTCTTGGGACAGATACCGCTCGAGCGCGGTGAGGATCGCGCGCTCTTCCTCGGGAGTAAGCCCGTCGGGAAGCTCGAACGTCCGCTCGCCGTCCATCTAGAGCGGGATGTTCCCATGCTTGCGGGCAGGGACGCTCTCGCGCTTCGTGGAGAGCATGCGGAGCGACTGAATCAGGCGCTTCCGAGTTTCGGCCGGCTCGATCACGTCGTCGATGAACCCGCGCTCGGCGGCCGCGTAGGGCGTCGAGAACTTGCGCTTGTACTCGTCGATCAGGTCGGCGCGCTTCGCCTTCGGATCGGCAGCCTTCTCGATCTCTTTGCGGAACACGATGTTCACCGCGCCCTCGGCGCCCATCACCGCGATCTCGGCCGTCGGCCACGCGAACGACACGTCGGCGCGCAGGTGCTTGGAGTTCATGACGACGTACGCGCCGCCATATGCCTTGCGCGTGATCACCGTCATCCGCGGCACGGTCGCCTCCGCGAACGCGTACAGCAGCTTCGCGCCGTGGCGGATGATCCCGCCGTACTCCTGCTCCTTGCCCGGCATGAAGCCCGGCACGTCCACGAACGTCAGGATCGGGATGTTGAACGCGTCGCAGAACCGCACGAAACGCGATGCCTTCTCGCTGGCGTCGATGTCGAGCGTTCCCCCGCGAACCTTTGGCTGGTTCCCGACGATCCCGACGCTTCGGCCGTCGAGTCGCGCGAATCCGACCACGATGCTCATCGCCCACAGGTCGAAGACCTCGAGGAACTCACCGTCGTCCACGACGCGACGGATCACCTCGTGCATATCGTACGGCTCTTTCGCGCGGTCAGGGATGATGTGGGTGAGGCCCTCGTCGAGTCGTTCCGGATCGTCCGTGCTGGCGTAGGCCGGCGGGTCCTCCAGGTTGTTCGAGGGCAGGAACGACAGCAGATAGCGCACGCGCTGCAGTACGTCTTCGTCGTCCTCGCCCACGAATGACGCGACCCCGGATTCCGTGGCATGGGTCATGGCGCCGCCGAGCTCCTCGAACGTGACGTCCTCGCCGGTCACGGTCTTGATCACGTCAGGCCCTGTGATGAACATGTGCGACGTCTCTTTCACCATGAAGACGAAGTCGGTGATCGCAGGCGAGTAGACGGCGCCTCCCGCGCACGGCCCCATGATCACGCTGATCTGCGGGATCACGCCGCTCGCTCGGACGTTACGTTCGAAGATGTAGCCGTAGCCGGCGAGGGAGGCCGCACCCTCTTGGATCCGCGCGCCACCCGAGTCGTTGATCTGGATGAACGGCGCGCCGGTTTGCATGGCGAGGTCCATCACTTTGCAGACCTTCTGCGCCATCACCTCGCCCATCGAACCGCCGAACACGGAGAAGTCCTGCGAGGCGACGAATACCTTCCGTCCGTCGACGGTGCCGAACCCAGTGATGACGCCGTCGCCGGGCGGCCGCTTCTTGTCCATCCCGAAGTCGTGTGCGCGGTGGATGGCGAACGGGTCGGTCTCGACGAACGACCCCTTGTCCATGAGGGTGTCCAAGCGCTCGCGGGCCGTGAGCTTGCCGCGGTCGTGCTGCTTCTTCGCCGCATCACGCCCTCCGGGCGTGAGGGCCGCCTTCTTCTTCTTGCGGAGCTCCTCGATGCGGTCCTCGACGGTCGGTGTCCGCTCGGGTTCGGGGGAGTCGGTTCCGGGAGGGTTCTTATCCATCGTCACCATGGGCGGAGTTTAGCCTGCACCCGAGAAGCGGTCGGTCAGCAGCCGGTGCCGGCCCACGCGACCCAGCCTTCGGCGTTGACGATCCGCATGGTGACGATGGCGTTGGTTCGACCGTTGAGCGGGTTCTCTTTGAGCTGCCACGACGGCCGGGTCCATTCGGCATAGCGGTTGGGCCAGTCCGCCGCACTGTGTTGGAACAAGCCTACGTACTCCCCGGTCGGGGACGTGGCGGCCGGGTTCAGCCCGCTCTCGCGCTGCGCGATACAGATCGCTTTCTCCGCATCGCCGGGAACGGGCCATTTGTCCACCGCGCACTGGATGATGCGGATGGAGAGGTCCTGGATCGCCTCGCCATCCTCGCGGGCGATCGCGCAGGGACCGGCGATGCGAGGCGCGCCGGCCCCGGCGGGGCTGGCGCCGGCCGGACCCGCCGCGAGCAGGGTCACGCCGATGACGCCGGCCGTGAGGGCGGCAGCGGTGGCGCGCATCCTTCGGTTCCGTCTCATGTCCGTTCCCTCGATCTCGGGACGCGGCGGCACCACTTGCTGGGGAAGGGGAGGGGCCGCGACGCGGTCCGAGGACCGTAGCATCGGTGGCCTCGATCCGTCGAGCCCCCTCCGAACGCGTGTTCGGCGGGGTTCAGACGTCGACGCGGCCGCCGGTTCGCCAGTACTCGCCGTGTTCGCGCGCCAGGAACCCGTCGTCGACGAGGTAGCGACGGATGGACGCGTAGTCGTTGAAGAACCGTCCGACGATCGCGTTCACCTCGCGCTCGTCGTAGCGCGTGCCGGGTTCGAACTCGATCGCGATCCGCTCGAGCACGATCCGCCGCTTCGACTCCTTCGCCGGGATCTCGGTCAGACGGCCTTCGCGGAAGAACGTGCGGAGCACCGCCTCTTCGCCGTCGTTCGCGGCCCCGAGCGCGAGACCGGCATCGCGCGGGGGCCCGACCTGCTCCGCCGCCCAGCGGAGGGTCTCGGCGTCCAGCCGGTAGGTCCGCCGGTTGGGCTCCAAGCGGACCACGCCGGTCGTCGTGAGGCGGTTGAGGTGCTTACGGACGCGGGCCACCTGGAGCTCCAGATCCTCCGCCAGCTCGGCGGCGGACCGGGATCGCCGAGCCAGGGCGCCGACGATCGCCAGCCGTTCCGGGTCGGCCAGGGCACGCAGGATCTCATCGGGAGTCTCGGCCATGTCGGTCCCTATCCCTACCATGCACAGGTGGAGCTCACCGACCCGCAGCGGCGTACCCTCGAGCAGCTGATCGGCACCGACCCGCGCCCCACGTTCCCCGGGGACCTCTCACAGCGCCTCCGCGATCGGATCGAGGACGCCGTTCGCGAGCTCGAGCTACGCGAAACGCTCTGGCTCGGCAAGGAGAAGCTGACCGACCACGGCCGCTGCGAGGGGAAGTTCACGGCGTCGATCTCGGGTGAGGCGCCGCCGTTCGAGCATTCGCCGAAGAGCGCGGCCGGCGTGCTGCTCCATCGCGCCGTCGAGGTCGAGGTCGGGGCGCGCGACGCGCTCGATGTGCACACGATCGCGGAAGCAGCCGCCGATCGATTGGTCGAACGCGAAGAGCGGTTCGCTGAATACTGGCGCGGCTTGCAGGCCGTCGATCGGGACGATGTGCTGATGGAGGTCGTGCGACGGATGACGTTGTTCCAGGCGTCGTTCCCGCCGCTGAAGGAGCTCCGCCGAGAGCTCACGCCGATCTCGGAGATGCCGGTGAAGGCCGAGCTGCTCGGAGGCGCGCTCGTCCTGTCCGGCCGGATCGACCTGGTGCTCGGCGCGCCCGATCGTCTGGAGCCGACCCGCGCGACGCGCCTGGCCATCGATCTGAAGACCGGCAACGCCTATCCGGAATATCCGGAGGATCTGCGGTATTACGCGCTGATCATGACGCTCCGGTTCGGCGTGCCGCCCTACCGGGTGGCGTCGCTCTTCCTGGAGAGCGGCGAATGGCAGGCCGAGGACATCGGCGAGCAGGCGTTGCAGCACGCGGCCGACCGGGTGATCGCTGCCGCGCGAGCGGCCGCCGCGCTGTGGAACGGCCGCGAGCCGATGCTTACCCCCGGCGTCTACTGCGGCTGGTGCCCGCGGGCTGAAACCTGTCCCTCCGCCCAGATCTCCGCCTGAGGTCTCGAGCCAGTTGCTAGGGTTCCCCCGATCGTCCGAGCGACGCAAAGGGTGATACGCATGGGCAAGGATCTGTATGAGATCGGCGAGCTGCCGCCGATCGGTAAGGTGCCGGCGAGGATGCACGCGCAGCTCGTTCGTCCCGACCGGTTCGGCGAGCCGGAGCAGGCGATCCAGGACGAGGTCATCGATGTTCCCGAGCTCGGCCCGCACGACGCGCTCGTGATGGTCATGGCCGGCGGCGTGAACTTCAACAACGTCTGGGCCGCAAGGGGAAAGCCCATCGATGTCACGAAGACCCAGGCGCGTTGGGGTGAGCCGACCGACTTCCACATCGTCGGCTCGGACGCGAGCGGCGTCGTCTACGCGCTCGGCGACCAGGTCACGAACGTCAAGGTGGGCGACCGGGTCGTGGTCCATGCCGGGCAGTGGGACCTCGACGATCCGAAGGTGCTCGCCGGCGGCGACCCGGGACTCGCGGATTCCTTCCGCGTATGGGGATACGACACATGCTGGGGATCGTTCGCGCAGTTCTGCAAGGTGCAGGCGCACCAGTGCTTGCCGAAGGCCGATCACCTCACGTGGGAGGAGGCCGCGGCGCCCACCCTCACGGGTGCGACCGCTTACCGGATGCTCTTCGGCTGGCCACCCAACGTCGTCGAGCCCGGCGACGTTGTGCTGGTGTGGGGTGGATCCGGCGGGCTCGGATCGCTCGCGATCCAACTGGTCGCGAACGCCGGTGGCAAGGCGGTCGCGGTCGTGTCGAGCGCGGAGAAAGCCGAGTACTGCAAGACGCTCGGCGCCGTCGGCGCGATCAACCGGAAGGACTTCACGCATTGGGGAGTGCCGCCGGCGTGGGACTCGCCCGAGTGGAAGACATGGTTCGACGGTGCGAAGGCGTTCGGCAAGGCGATCTGGGATGTGCTCGGTGATAAGACCAGCCCCCGGATCGTGTTCGAACACCCGGGCCAGGACACGATCCCCACATCGAACTTCGTGTGCGATCGCGGCGGGATGATCGTGATCTGCGCCGGCACCAGCGGCTACGACACCATGATCGACGTTCGCTACCTCTGGTACTTGCAGAAGCGCTACCAGGGCTCACATCTGTTCAACGATCAGCAGGCGGCGGCGTTCAACCAGATGGTGATCGACAAGAAGGTCACGACGACGCTCGGCTCGACGTATCCCTACGAGCAGGTCGGGCACGTCCACCAGCTGATGGGTGACGGCAAGCTCCCGGAAGGAAACGTCGCCGTGCTGGTCCAGGCGCCCAAGCCCGGCCTCACCGATCTGCTCTGACCATCAACCGTTGCGCATGCGCAACGCATGTGCCACCCTGAGCATCGTGGCCAGGATGATCCAGATCCGCGATGTCAGACCCGAGCTGCATGCTGAGCTTGTGCGCCGGGCCAAGCTCCGTGGGAAGACGCTCACCGACTACATCGAGGAGATCCTCGAGCGTGAGGTCTCACGTCCACCTGCGAACGAGGTTTTCGACCGCATCGAACGTCGCGGCCCGATCCCTCTCGGCAAACCCGCGGCGGAGCTGATCCGCGAAGGGCGCGAAGAGGAGGAGGCGTCGTGGAACGCTTGGTGGTCGACGCGTCGGCCCTGATCGACTACCTGATCGCGGGGTCGTCGGCGTCGTCGTTCTCTCAGCTGCTCCGCTCCTACGATCTCCATGTGCCGGACGTCTGTGACGTGGAGATGTTGTCGGGGCTCCGGCGCTCGGTCCTCGCGGGCGATCTTCCGGCGCACGCGATGCAGGTCCTCTTGGTGGACTACGCGGATATGCCGCTTCACCGGCATCGGCATCTCCCGTTCGTTGGCCGCGCGTTCGAGCTGAGGGACAACTTCGTGCCGGCCGACGCGATGTACGTGGCGCTCGCCGAACGACTGGGCGCCGGGATCCTCACGTCCGACCTGCGCCTCGCGCGTGCCATCCGTCGACACACGTCGGTCGTCCTCTCCGGCTGGGCCCGATGAGGCAGATCGCGATCGGTCGGATCGCCGGTGGGGTCATCGTTCCTGCACGAGCTCCACCAGGACGCCGCCCATCGACTTCGGATGGACGAACGCGATCAGCGTATTGCGCGAGCCCGGCCGCGGGGTCTCGTCGATCAGGCGCACCTGCTCTTGCCGCAGGTGATCCAGCGCGACGACGACGTCGTTCACGCGGTAGGCCACGTGATGGACACCGGGACCGTTCGACTCCAGAAATCGACCGACCGCCGTATCCGGCCCCAACGCTCCGAGCAGTTGCACGAACGATCCGCCGACAGCGAACAGCACCTCCTCGACGCCTTGGTCCACGACGCGTTCGCGGTGCGTGGGTTTCACGCCGAGGGTCCGGCGGTAGTGTTCGACTGCCTCGTCCAGATCCTCGACCGCGATCCCCACGTGGTCGATCGCGGTGAGCGTGATCATGACCTTCCGCCGAGGTCCGGTTGCATACGAGCGACCAGGTCCATCGCGTGCGTCACGTGGTAGGCCGCAAGCGTGAGCGCACGCGTGACCGCCGCCACCCCGTGCGCGCGCAAGTCATCCACGGGCTTCGCCCCGGGCGCGTCCGGCAGAGGTGCCTCGAGCACGAAGAACTCGACCAGCTCCAGGAACTGTGGGAGCGAGGGCACCAGTCCGCCTCGCTCGTAGGCGTAGATCGTCTGGCGCGATGCCGGGCATCCGCTGGTCGCGGCCGCGGATTCAACGGACCGGTACCCGGCCGCTCGTCGCACCTCGCGCAGCAGTGTCCCGATGACCTCGCGGTCCCGGTCGCTGATGGGCGGCTGTTTCTTGCGTGCCAAAGGTCCTCCATCGCTGGTCCGGACACCCTAGCGGCTCCGTATCGCGCACGGTATCGCCTCGCGCTCCGTTGCTGTGCGTTACTGCCGGGGAACCGCCAGCGCGATCTGCACATCGAGCCTGTCGGCGACCTCGTCGAGGTGCCGGCCAGTGAGCACCTCTACGCGTCGCAATCGATACCGCAACGTGTTGTGGTGGATGTGGAGGTCCGTCGCGGTCGAGCGATACCGCCCTCCGTTCATCAGGAACGCGCGGAGCGTCTCCAGCAGCTCAGTTCCATGATTGAGATCCCATCGCTCGACCGGACCGAGCACCTGCTCGCGGAAGCCGTTCAACACCTCGGGATCGAGGAGGGCGAGCAGCAATGCGTGCGAGCCGATATCACGATGGCCAACGACTCGGTCTCCGGGCGCTCGACCCCTGGCGAGGTTGAGCGCCATGAGCGCCTCGTTGAGGGACCTGGCGACCTCGGTCGCGCCCAGACCTTGTCCCCCCCCGCCGAGCGTGGGGAGTCCACCCATGTCGGCGATCGCCGAGGCCGCAGATCGCATCGCGTCGCCGTCAGTGGGCTGCGCAAGAGCGATCACCGAGTCGGCAAGCGGCGCGAGCGCGAAGGGCCCGCCGACGGCCTCGAGCGCCGCCGCGACCTCGCCGACGTCGTGCGCGAAGGCGAGGATGGTGATGGGTTGTCGCGGATCGAGGCCGACCGCGACGGCTCTGGCGTCGAAGCCTTGAGAGGAGAGACCGCCGGCTCGCAGGAGATCGACGAACTCCTGCGCGATGCCCAAGAGCGCCTGCCGCTCGAAGCGGCGCCAACCACTCTCGAGCTCAACGTAGTCGGTCACCTGGTTGATCACGACTCGGACCTCATCATCGATCTCGGAAGGTGTTGCCCTCACGACGAGTACCGGGGCCGCCAGGGGCTTGCGACCGGTAGACCCGAACGCCGTGAGGCCCGGCTCGACCTCCGACGGGAGCCTGCGTCGGCGGGCGATCGTCGCGGCGCGCGGCGCTTGTTCGGAAGAAAGCGGCTCCCCGATCGCGGCGAGGACATGTCCGCTCGGGCTCACGAGCGCGGCATCCAAGCCCGTCTCGTCTCGAAGGACGTCGAGGAGGAACTCGATCCCTCGCCCCTCCGAAAGGCCTCGCAGCATCGTCCGCGAACGCTCGAGGTGCTGTCGGAGCACCGATCGCTGATCTTCCGCGTCAGCCGCGGCGACCGCATCGGAGATCGCCACGAAAGAGAGGTCTTCAGGGATCTCGATCAGCGGCATCGACCTGCTCTCGCACGAGTCGACCACGTCGGCGGGGATCGCTCGGTGGGGCGTCCCGAGTCCGAAGCCGAGTGCTGCTGCTCCGGCCTGGGAAAGCTCCGAGACCCACGCGTCGGTGGACACCTCCCCGTGCCAGAGGCCGTTGGTGAGCACCAGCTCGCCTGGGAGGACGTATCGTCCCGGCTGCTGGAGGTCCGTCGTGTGGACGCTCCGGACCTCGCGGCCTTCCTCGTCCGAGCCGGTCACGAGGCGAAGCCGGAGTCCTCGTTGAGCAACGAGATCACAAAGAGTCGACGTCAAGTTCGTTCGTTTGGAGCATATCCGCGCCGAGGTCCCCGCCGCTAGTGTCGCGCAAGGTTGGCGGCGAGGGGGCGAACCGCGGTGCGGGCAGCAGCGGGGACGCATGGATAGGGAGACGATCCGACCCGTGAGCGGCACGGTCGTCCCCCGTTACGCGGGGGCGTCGACCTTCGTGCGTCTCCCGGAGCTCCGAGACGTGGAGAGCTGCGACGTCGCGGTCCTCGGCATCCCGTTCGACTCCGGGGTCAGTTACCGACCGGGCGCCCGCTTCGGACCGTCCGCCGTTCGCCAAGCCTCAAGGCTGTTGCGGCCGCAGTTCCACCCCTCCTACGAGATGGAGCCCCTCGCCGAGGTCCAGGCGGCCGACGCGGGAGATGTGGCTTGCAACCCGTTCGACATCGATGAGGCCATCTCCCAGATCGAGCGTCGCGCCGATGAGCTCCAGGAGCGGGCGGGCGCGATCGTCAGCATCGGCGGCGATCACACGGTCGTCCTGCCGATCCTGCGCTCGATGCGCCGACGACATGGTCAGGTGGCGCTCGTGCATTTCGATGCGCACCTCGATACGTGGGACACCTACTTCGGAGCCCCCTACACCCATGGAACCCTGTTGCGCCGGGCCGCGGAAGAGGGGTTGTTCCTGGCTGACGCATCGATGCACGTCGGCATCCGGGGGCCGCTCTACGCACAGCAAGACATGGTGGACGACGCCCGTTTCGGGTTCCGAACGCTTCGATGCGACGATGTTCAGCGTCTCGGGATCGACGGCGTCGTGGAAGCCATCCGCGAACGAGTGGGCGAGCATCCGCTCTACATCTCCATCGACATCGACGTCTTGGACCCGGCGCACGCCCCGGGTACGGGCACCCCAGAGATCGGTGGGATGAGCTCGCGGGAGCTCCTGATGATCCTGCGAGGTCTGTCCGGCCTACGCCTGGTCTCGGGCGATGTCGTGGAGGTCTCCCCGCCGTACGACCACGCCGAGCTCACCTCCCTCGCCGCGGCCACCGTGGCGTTCGAACTCGTGTGTCTCCTCGCCGTGGCGAAGCGACTCGACGCAACCGGGGGAGAGGCGTGACCTCCGCCGCGTACCCGTGGCCGGATGGCAAGCGGGCGGCGCTCTGCGTCACCTTCGACATGGATGCGGAGGCCGCGGTCCTGGCAGTGGACGAGACGTTCAGCCGGCGCCCGTCGGTCATGAGCCACCAACAGTACGGACCCGTCACCGGTGTTCCGCGCCTCCTGGAGATGCTCGGGGACCTTGCGATCCGTGCGAGCTTCTTCATCCCCGGTTTCTCCGCCGAACGTCACCCGGGGACCGTCGCGGC
>JAYUAK010000264.1:0-4156 GCA_043741335.1 Actinomycetota bacterium | reverse complement strand
CGCTGGGTGGGCGAGTGGTCGCTCTTGGTCTGGTCGCGGTCGGGGTCGTGAGCACCGTGGCAGGGCAGCCCGCCGGGCTGTGGTACCTCCCGATGGGCGCGTTCATCTGGTTCATGGCCCGTGCCTCCGGGCGCGTCGTCCCGCCCGCCCCGGGCCGTGCGTTAGCCTTGACCGGTGAAGGTGAGGCTGCGTAACCCCGACCGGGAGGTCGAGGTCGTGGGGGACAGGCCGGTCCAAGCGGTCCTCGACGAGCTCGGCGTCAACCCCGACACGGTCCTGGTGATCCGTTCGGGCGAGCTCGTGACACGGGAGACGCGGCTTCTAGACAACGACGAGATCGAAGTCCGGCCCGTGATCTCCGGAGGTGCAGCGTGAAATGCAACCGCTGCCGCGGGCCTGCCGTGATCGAGGTTCGGCGAAACAACGCGGCGTACTGCAAGGACTGCTTCATCCACGTCTTCCACGCACAGGTGAAACGCGCGATCAAGGGGCAACGGATGTTCACCGACGGCGATCGGATCCTGGTGGCCGTCTCGGGTGGGAAGGACTCGCTCGCGCTCTGGGACGTGCTGCTCGACCTGGGGTACGACGCGACCGGTCTGTACCTCGGCTTAGGGATCGGCAGCTACTCGAGCAGATCGGGAGAGGTCACGAAAGCGTTCGCGGCCGACCGAGGTGCAGAGCTCGTCATGGTGGACCTCGAGCGCGACTACGGATACGACATCCCGACAGCAGGCAAGAAGGGGTCGCGCCCGACCTGCGCGGTCTGTGGCCTCTCGAAGCGCTACGTGTTCAACCGAGCGGCGCTCGAAGGCGGCTTCGACGTGATCGCGACTGGCCACAATCTTGACGACGAGGCCGCGACGCTCCTGGGAAACACGCTCCGGTGGCAGACAGAATCCATCGCCCGCCAGTCGCCCGCCCTGCCTGCGAAGGCGGGGATGGTCAAGAAGGTGAAGCCCCTGTTCCGTCTCTCGGAGTTGGAGACGGCGGCGTTCGCCTTCCTCCGGGGCATCGACTACATCGTAGAGGAGTGCCCGCTCGTGGCCGGGAACACGCAACTCCGCTACAAAGACGCGATGAACGCGATCGAGGCGAGCTCACCGGGCACGAAGGCACAGTTCTTCCTGGGCTACCTCGAACGCGGGCGGCCTCTGTTCACGGCGGCCGATGATGCCGTGCTGTCGTCGTGCGAGCGGTGTGGCCAGCCGACCACGTCCCGGTACTGCGCGTTCTGCCGGGCGCGCGCGCAGATCCTGGGCGAACGGCTCGAACCACCGGTGGAGACGCGCGAGCTCATTGATGAGATGGCCGAAGAGGTCATGCCTGCCGAGATCTATGGGCCTGCCGAGACCTATGGGGGCGTGTCGTGAGCGGACCGTTCGAGCCGGGCGAGCGCGTGATGCTCGTCGATCAACGCGACCGCACGTATCTCATGAAGCTCGAGTCCGGGGGGACCTACCACACGCATAGCGGGACGCTCCCACACGACGAGCTGCTCGGCCGATCGGAGGGTGTGCGCGTCGAGACGTCAAAAGGCATGGTGCTGACGGCGTTCCGTCCGAGGTTCGCGGACTTCGTGTTGAAGATGCCGCGCGGAGCGCAGGTCGTGTATCCGAAGGATCTCGGCCCGATCATGGTCTACGCCGACATCTATCCGGGTGCGCGCGTGCTGGAAGCCGGGACGGGCTCGGGAGCTCTCACGATCGCGCTCTGTCGTGCCACCGGATCCGCCGGCCAAGTCGTGTCGTACGAGCTCCGCACCGATCATCGCGACCAAGCCATCGAGAACATCGAGTCGTTCTTCGGGATGGTGCCCGATTGGCTCGATCTTCGCGACGGCGATCTTGCCGATGTTTCGGACTCCGACGACCGGTTCGATCGGTGCGTGCTCGATCTTCCCGAGCCCTGGGGACCGTTGCGAGCTCTGCACGGTGTCCTGGAACCGGGAGGCGTCCTCTGTGCGTACGTGCCGACGACCGTGCAGGTGCAGGAGCTCGTGTTGTCCTTGCAGGGCAATGGGTTCCAGCATATCGAGACGTTCGAGACATTGCGGCGATCCTGGCACGTAACCGAACGAAGCGTGCGTCCCGACCACCGGATGGTCGGTCACACGGGCTTCTTGACCGTCGCCCGACGTGTCGGCAACCCAGGCTAGTCTCACGTCCACCGACGACCCGCAGTCAGGAATACCCGGTTCAAGGCATCATCGCGCAACGCCGAAGTGCCGTATGAGTGGGTGAAGAGGTACTTGCTCGAACCTACGGGTCGAGTTGAGGACCGTACATATACTGACAGCCCAGCGCGGCGGGGAGGTGACGCAGATGGCCGGAAACGACGAGCAAGTCGAACGATACGAGAAGGTGGTTCACGAGCTCCAGACCCAGGTGAAGTTCCTGGAAGAGGAGGTCGGGCTTCTACGCCGGCGTCTGACGAACGCTCCCCGTCAAGTCACGCTCCTCGAAGAGAAGCTCGTCGAGACGCGCGACCAGCTCACGCGTGCGATGTCGCAGAACGAAAAGCTCGCCGACGCCCTCCGCGGTGAACGCCAGAAGATCGAGGCGCTGGCGGAAGAGGTCGAGAAGCTCAACCAGCCTCCTGCGTCGTTCGGCGTGTATCTCGCCACGAACGACGACGGATCGATCGACGTGTTCACGAGCGGTCGCAAGATGCGCGTGACGCCCGCCCCCGATCTGGACATCTCACGCTTTCACCCCGGCGCCCAGGTGATCCTGAACGACTCGCTGAACGCCGTCGAGGTGTTGGAGCCGGACCGTCAAGGCGAGGTCGTCAAGGTGAAGGATCGTCTCGGGGCCGATCGCGTGCTCGTCGTTGGTCGAGGCGACGAGGAATATGTGGCCACGCTCGCCGGAAGTCTCGTGAACGAGGTCGTGCGCGCGGGAGATCCGCTGCTGTACGACGCGCGTTCGGGCGTGGTGCTCGAGCTGCTCCCTCGCGAAGAGGTCGAGCAGCTGGTCCTGGAGGAGATCCCTGACGTCGATTACGAGGACATCGGGGGACTCGAGGGGCAGATCGAAGCCATCCGCGACGCCGTAGAGCTTCCCTTCTTGTACTCCGAGCTCTTCCATGAGCACGAGCTCGAGCCTCCGAAGGGTGTGCTGCTCTACGGGCCTCCGGGCTGCGGCAAGACCCTCATCGCGAAGGCCGTGGCGAAATCGCTCGCCGAGAAGGTCGCCGAGCGGAGCGGCCGCGACGACGCTCGCAGCTACTTCCTGAACGTGAAAGGCCCCGAGCTGCTCAACAAGTACGTCGGTGAGACCGAGCGGCAGATCCGTGAGATCTTCCAACGCGCGAAGGAGCGGAGCGAAGAGGGTCTGCCCGTGATCGTGTTCTTCGACGAGATGGATTCCATCTTCCGCACCCGCGGGACCGGTATCTCCTCCGACGTCGAATCCACGATCGTTCCGCAGCTCCTGTCGGAGCTCGACGGTGTCGAGACGCTCAAGAACGTCATCGTGATCGGCGCCTCGAACCGCGAGGACCTGATCGACCCGGCCATCCTTCGGCCCGGCCGTCTCGACGTGAAGATCAAGATCGAGCGCCCGGATGCCCCGCAGGCCAAGGACATCATGTCGAAGTACTTGCGTCCTTCGATCCCCATCCACCCCGATGAGATCGAGCGAAGTGGCGGCGACGCGTTGGCCGCGACCACGCGCATGATCGAGAAGACGGTCGAGTACATGTACGAGCCCTCGGACCGCAACCGCTTCCTTGAGGTGACGTACGCCTCGGGCGACAAGGAGATCCTCTACTTCAAGGACTTCAACTCGGGCGCCATGATCGAGAACATCGTCCGCCGCTCGAAGAAGGAAGCCATCAAGCGGTTCCTGTCCACGGGCGACAAGGGCATCAAGGGCGAGGACCTGCTGGTTGCGATCCGAGACGAGTTCAAGGAGAACGAGGATCTGCCGAATACCACGAACCCGGACGACTGGGCGCGCATCTCCGGCAAGAAGGGCGAGCGGATCGTGTACGTCCGCACGCTGCTCGGCGCCGACGGCGACGGTCGGCAGGTCGAACGGGTGAACGCCGGGCAGTACCTGTAAAGTTGGCCGGTGGCCATCGCCAAGGTCTTCGGGATCGAGACCGAGTACGGCATCACGGCGGCAGGATCGCCGGACTTCAATCCCGTCTT
>JAYUAK010000263.1:0-4156 GCA_043741335.1 Actinomycetota bacterium | reverse complement strand
GCGTGGTCTAGGACTTCACGACCGCTCGATCCCACAGCTGCCGTAGCGAGCGCGCGTAACGTTCGGGTTCAGCGCGGTGCGGCGGATCGAAGTGATTGCGCTCCTCGAAGACCTCCAGCGTGAAGTCCGGGAAGATACGACCCATTCGCTTGGCGGGTGGTCGTACGACGCGCTGGCTGGTCTTCCCGCAGATCGTGTAGAGAACCGGCCGTTCGAAGGCGCGCAGCCGCTGAGTCTCCAAGCGGGATCCCTTGAACGCTTCCATGAAGGCCTTCAAGCCTGCGGGACGGCTGGCCATCCACGGCGGCGGGGGTCCTTCGGGTTGTGGGGCGAGTTGCACCCCGGGCTCGAGATTGATGCGTACGAACTCGCCCATCATCTGTTCCGGCGGCAGCGCCATGATCCCTTCGAGCTCGGTCCAAAGCGAACGCTCGTCCTCCGACAGATCCTCGTTGCCGGTCCAGGCCGGCTCGTTGAGCGCGAGGCTCGCCAGCCGCTCCGGGTAGGTGGCACAGAAGGCGATCGCGCACGCACCGCCGCCCGAATATCCGACGAGGTGGAACCGCTCGAAGCCGGCTTGGTCGGCGAAGCGCCGGATCCCTTCGATCTCGGTCTGCAGTCCCCAGCCCGGTGGTGGCTCACTGCCGGCGTACAGTTCGAGCTCCTTCGGGCGCGCATCAACGCCATGCCCTAGCGCGCGTACGAGGTCCGGATAGGCAAGGCCGGCGGGTAGAACGCCACCCGGCAGAAGGATCGCCTGAACCCGTTGATCCTGCATCGCGCGCCTCCTTTGGCCGCCGGAACCTTCAACGTCAGTCCATCACCGACGATCATGGGCGAGGCGGACCGGCTCGCACATCGGGAGTTCTCCCCATACGAGCCCCGGTGCGGAAACATCGCGCCGCTCTACCGTTGCGGGATCCTGACCAGGCCATGCTCCATCGCGAACATGGCTGCGGCTGCGCGCGTCGAGACTCCAATCTTCGTGTAGATGTGTTCCACGTGATGGTCGGCGGTTTTCGGTTTGATCGACAGTTGCCGGGCGATCTCCCGGGTCGAAAGCCCACGCGCCACAAGCTCGATGACCTCAACTTCGCGATCAGTGAGGCCTCCGGGGTTCAGAGCCCGCATGCGCCTCACTGTGTGGCCTGCCGCCTCAAGAACCGCGTTGACCGCCTGCGCATCGAGCAGCCCGCCGGCGACCATCGACCGGAGTTCTTCCGCCGCGCGATGCTCTGGCAGTGCGCCGCGGTGCGGGCGGTCGTGCGTGACCGCGTCGTAGACATCGGCGGCTGCGAGCACCCTGGCCGCGGTCGGCAGAGCCGCACCTTTGAGCCGGCGATGGTAGCCGGAGCCGTCGATTCGCTCATGGTGTATGCCCGCGATCTCAGCTATCGGGGCGAGAGCGGGCGACCGCAGGAGGACGCGTTCGGAGTGGTACGCATGCAAGCGAACCTGTTCCCATTCCGCTGTGGTCAGCGATCCGCCTCGGCCCCAGATCGAGGAAGAGATCGCAACCCGGCCCACGTCGTGGAGCAGCGCCGCGCGTCGAAGCGCGACAAGCTCAGCCTCAGCAAGACCGAGCGTTCTGCCCGCGGCTTCGGCCGCGGCGGCGACGCCCACAGAGTGCCCGTGCAAAGTTGGCGACTTCAGATCGGCCAGGTCACCGAACGCGGCCGCCACGCCGTCGATGGCTGCCTCCGAGATCAGCCGGTGCGGTGGCGGTTCGACCTCGAGGACCGCCGTCCAGCGATCACGCTCTTTAAGTGCGTGGAGGATGTCGGCTCCGTGTCGGACGAACGCATCGGCGGCATCGGGGTCGAGGGAGCTTCCGGCACGGCGTCGGACTGCCTCGAGTGCGAGCTCAGGACCGCCCAGTCGATCAAACAGCGCTGCGGTGCCGCCTACCTGTGCGATCCGCGCGGGCAGCGCGATCGACTCACCTTTGAGCTTGCGCGGCGCCCCATTCCCGTTCCACCACTCGAAGATCTGGTACAGGCTCTGCTCGATGCCCTCGCCGAGGCCGAGCCGGCGCGCCATCATCGCGGCCACTTCACAGCTCGCCGCGTTGTTGGCACGTCCGAACTTCTGCCCGCGCGTGAGCATGACGGCCGTCACGCGCGCGCGTGCCAGGGGGCCACCACCTCGCGCCAACGCAGGGACCAAGACAGTGAAGATCTCTCGCGGCCGGTTGAAGTCGGTCTTTGCACCGGCCGCGTTGAGCGCGACGTCGTCGCCGAAGAGCAAGGCCGTCTCGTGCGCGTACGCCGTGCAGCCAACGTGCTGAAGCAGCGATGTGTAGTAGACGTCGGAAATCGCGCCGTCGGGGAGGTCCATCTTTTGCGCGAGCTCGGTCGCGATCAGGCAGGACCGGATCGCCTCCTCCTGCTCGAGGCCCATCCCGAGGTCCGTTAGCAAGGAGAGAGCGGCGAGCAGACCCGCCAGACGAAGCTCGTCGATCGTCGACCTCCGAAGCCTCACGGGGAACCGCTTCCCCTCGGGCTCAACCAGCTTAGTCTTCCGGCACCGGACCCTCCAGCGGCCGGCACCACGACAAGGCCCGTGACTACGCTGGGTCGGGCGGGATGTTCTGATTCATGTGGAAGACGTTGTCCGGGTCCCAGCGACGCTTGACTTCGACGAGCCGGTCGTAGTTCGGCCCGTACACGGCTCGAACGACATCGCTCCCTTCGTCGTCATCGAGATAGTTCACGTAGCGGCGGGCACCGAGCGAGCTCGACATCGCGGCATACGTCTCCTTCGTCCACACGATGTTCGCCTCGGTCGTTGATTGATCCGTCCAGATCGAGGCGATCAGCGAGTTGAAGCCCGGCTCTCGGTGCGCCACCGCGGTCTCACTCACGCCCACACGAGTGGCTTGGCCTTGGTGGCGCTCGATCACGAGTCCCGACATCGGCGACGGGCACACCGCGAACCGGTCCACGATGGTATCGATCAGCCCGTCGTCGAACGAGGTGAGGAAGCTCGACTTCCAGTAGTTCAGGGCCCCCTTGGGGAACCCGGCGTCCAGGAGTGTGTTCACGTCCTCGTACGGCATGGGCCCCACCTGTGCCATCACTGGCTCGCCCCACGTGACGAGCGGCGCGAATTCCGCCTCGCCTCGCGTCGGATCGGCGTGGCACAGGACGAAGGCGAACAGCGGCATCCCCGAGCCGTCGGGCGCGTGCACGAGAGCCGCGAACGAACCGGCCTCGTCGGAGAGCAGACCGACCTGCTCGCGGTAGAAGCGGAGCCCCTCGCGCGCGGCCTCGAGCGGGTGGGCCACGAGCCCGCCGTACACCTGCCCCTGAGGGTGCAAACGATAGGTGAACGTCGCGGCCACCCCGAAGTTGCCGCCACCACCCCGAAGCGCCCAGAACAGGTCCGGGTGATCGTCGTCGCTGGCGACGACGATCTCGCCAGTTGCCGTCACGAGCTCAACCGAAAGCAGGTTGTCGACCGTGAGACCGTGGAGCCCCATGAGATGGCCGAATCCGCCGCCGAGGGTGAGGCCGGCGATCCCCGTCGTCGAGACGGTGCCACCCGTCGTCGCCAGCCCGTGCGCCATCGTCGCCGCGTCGAACTCTCCCCACGTGACGCCGCCCTCCGCGCGCGCCGTCCTCCCATCGGGATCGACCTGGACGGCCTTCATGAGTGACAGGTCGATCATGACACCGGCATCTGTGACCGCTCGCCCGGCGACGTTGTGCCCGCCGCCCTTCACCGAGATCTCCAAACCGTTCGCGCGGGCGTACCGGACCGCCATCGCGATGTCCGCGGCGCCGAGGCACCGCGCGATCAGCGCCGGGCGCTTCTGGATCATCCCGTTATGGATCTGGCGTGCGTCGTTGTATCCAGTGTCCTCAGGTCTCAGCAACTCGCCCGCGAACCCCTCGAACCCGTTCATGCGACCCTCTCTTTCCGCTGCACCAGGGTCCAGTAGTTAGTTCCCAATGGAGGAATAGTCAAGAGTTGTGGAACGGAATCTCGTGATCACGCGGCGTCCTCCTGATCGGTCCGCTCGACCAACCGTCCGTTCACGAACTTCGCGCCCGCTCGGACCTTGTTGCGGCTCGCCGGGTCGTTGAGGTCGAGGCGCTTGAACTTCTTCCCGGGGCCGCCCGAGCCGCCCATGGACACGGTTCCTGGCCCCGAC
>JAYUAK010000262.1:0-4161 GCA_043741335.1 Actinomycetota bacterium | reverse complement strand
CAGCGCCAAGAACAAGCGCGGCTTTTGGGAAGTGCGCGGCTACCACATCCACGCGGAGCCATTCGGCGAGGAACGCTACAGCTATCAGGAAGGCCCGCGCGCCGAGCTCGAACCGTGACCGACGGACTGGACCTCGACGCCTACCTTGCCAGGATCGGCTACCAGGGAGATCTGGATCCAACCCCCGCCACGCTGGCGAGGCTCCATCGTGCGCACGCCCTGACGATCCCGTTCGAGAACCTCGACATCCTGCTCGGCCTGCCGATCCGGTTGGATCTCGCGAGCCTGCAGGCGAAGCTCGTCGACGGCAGGCGAGGAGGCTATTGCTTCGAGCAGAACACGCTTTTCGCCGCAGTCCTCGAGCATCTCGGGTTCGAGGTGACGCGCTTGGCTGCGCGTGTGCGGATGGGAGTAAGAACGACCGGTGCGAGAACGCACATGGTCCTCAGAGTCGAGATCGACGGCGAACGATGGCTTGCCGACGTGGGCTTCGGGGGCGACGGCTTGCTCGACCCTTTGCCGTTCGACGGTGGCGATCCGGTTCGGCAGGGGTCGTGGAGCTACCGCTTGCAGCGCGAGGACCGGCTCTTCGTCGTGCGGTCTCTCGCGACTGGCGGGTGGGTCGACCTGTACGCCTTCGACCTCCAACCACAGCTTCCGGTCGACTACGAGGTGGCGAATCACTTCACGTCGACCTGGCCCCGCTCGCCGTTCGTCGGTGGACTTACCGTGCAACTTCCCGGTGTTGATGAGCGGCTGGTGATCCGCGGTGCCGTGTTCAGCGTGCAACGTCCCGACGGGGAGGAGCGATCGACGATCTCCTCGAACGAGGAGCTCGTTCGGATCCTGGCGGCCCAGTTCGGCCTGATGTTCCCGGTTGGGACCCTGTTCCTTCTCGGCGACGGGTCCTAGCCGGCGAATGAGCGCAGGAGTTCGATGTCTTGGGCTTGTCGGTCGGCTTCGCCGGGGGTCTCGAGGATCAAAGGCAGATCCGCGAGCTCGGGGCGGCCGACGATCGCGCGCCAGCCGTCCAGGCCGATGAATCCGTCGCCGATGTTCTCGTGGCGATCCCGCCGCTCATCTCGCGGATAGAGCGAGTCGTTGGCATGGATCAGTGCGACGCGGTCCGTCAGGCCCTCTGACTTCAGCTCGGCGAACAGCGTGTAGACGCCGTCGGCCGTGTCGAGGGCGTAGCCGGCCGCGAACAGATGACAGGTGTCGAGGCAGAGGCCGAGCGCGTCGACGTCGGCGGCCTCCAGCAATCGGGCCGCCTCCGGGATCGTGGACGCGACGGCACCCGATGTCCCTGCCATGAGCTCGACGAGGATCTGCACATGCTCCGCGTGGTCTGCCGCGATGCGAAGCGTCATCGCCGCCCGGTCGAGCGCGGCCTCCGGCTCCGTGGGACCGCCGGCCCCCGCGTGCAGAACGAGGGAGTCAACGCCCAGGGCGTCGCACGCACGCACGGTCGAGCCGGCGAGCGCGCGCGACTTCGCGATGAAGTCCTTGTTCGGCGACGCGATGTTCACCAGGTAGGGCGCGTGCGCGACGAGCGGTCCGAGTCCCGATGCCTTCCAACCCTCCCGGAACGCGGCAGCCTCCTCGTCCGTGACGCGAGGGCCGGCCCAGCCGCGCGGGTTCGACACGAAGATCTGCGCCGCGTCGGCGCCTCGTTGACGGCATCCCTCAACCGCGCCTTCGATCCCGCCGGAGCGGCGTCGGACGTGCGCTCCGATCCTCACACGAGATAGAGGGTGATGAGGTCTCCGTAGGTCACGGTGACGCCCACCCCTGGGTTCTGGCTGAACACGAGGGTCCCCGACGTGGTGCCGATGACCTGGAAGTCAACGGTGAGGCCGTACGAATCCGCCAGGGCTTGCGCCCCGTCGCGCGTGAGGCCGCTGAAGTCCGGGACCAAGAAGTTCTTCGGTCCGAGAGAGACCACGATGGTCACGGTTTCGCCGGGCTGCAAACGGCGTCCATCGGCGGGGGACTGCCTGATCACGAGGCCGCGATCGACCTCGGTCGAGAACTTGGTTTTCGAATCGTCAACGACGAATCCCTCGGCCTCGAGCGCTTGCGTCGCGTCGGCTTGCGTGGCACCAACGACGTTCGGAACGGGTACGGGTTTCGGGCCCCGGCTCACCGCAACGTCGATGCCACTTCCTCTCGGCGCTTTGCCGTCGGTGAGCTCGGTGAGGATCGACAGGATCATGCCCGCCGGCTGATCGCTGTACTTCGGGGTCTGTACGCCGAGTGAGAATGCTTTCCCCAGTAGGGCTCTGGCCTCGTCGACGGACTTGCCCACCAGATTCGGAACCGGGACGAGCGGGGGACCACGTGACGGGATCAGCGTGATGGTCGCGCCCGTCTGGAGCGATGCTCCCGCCTTAGGGTGCACCATCGCGACGTCGCCCATCGGGATGTTCATGCGATACACGCCCTCGGCGGCAACGGTGACGTTGAACCCAAGATCCTTCAACTGAGCCGTCGCGGCGTCCACGGGCGTGCCGATCAGTGAGGGCACGTCCGCGTGGTGGGGGATCATGTAGATCCACGCGCCCCACGCCGTGACCGCGAGCGCGACAAGCAAAAGCGTGATCCCGACGAAGCGTTTGCCGCGTCGTCGTCGTGTTCGCTCGGCGCGCGGGATCGTCTGCGTCGTGGTGGCGGCAACGAGCGGTACTCGCTCGGTCACGCCGCCTTCGGTGCTCACCTCGGGTTGATCTCCCACCACGGTCGCCAGCGAGCGAGCGGGAGGCAGGCCGGACGCGATCGATTCCAGGTCGCGCCGCATCTCGGTGGCGCTCTCGGGCCGGAGCTCTCGGTCGCGCTCCGTCGCCGACAACACGAACCCGTCGAGCTCCTTGGGAACGTTCGCGACCGCTGTCGAAGGCTTCGGAACGCGGCCTGAGAGGTGCTTGTACGCGATGCTCATGGCCGTCTCGCCCGTGAACGGCAGCTGTCCGGATAACAGCTCGTACGTGACGACGCCGAGTGAGTACAGGTCCGAGCGCGGGTCGGCCGGCTCCCCACGGATCTGCTCCGGCGAGAGGTACTGCACCGTGCCCTGCACACCACCCGCCTGCGTCGCCTTCCCATCGGCATACGCGCGCGCCAGACCGAAGTCGGCGACCTTCACGGTCCCGCCGGTCGTGACCAAGATGTTCTCGGGCTTGATGTCGCGATGGACCATCCCTTGCGAATGCGCCGCCTCCAACGCGAGCAACGTCTGGCGCACGACCTCCGCGGCTTGAGCGGGCTCCAGGCGGACATTCGCGTTCAGGAGGTCGCGCACCGCACGACCGTGCACGAACTCCATGACCATGTAGTAGATGCCGTCGACCGCGCCCCAGTCGTAGACGGCGACGATGTTCGGGTGGGAGAGCGACGCCGCCGCTCGCGCTTCACGACGGAACCGATCCACGAATCCCTGGTCGCCAGCGAGCGAACGGTGCAGGACCTTGATCGCGACTTCCCGGGCCAGCACGGCGTCGTGCGCGCGGAAGACCTCGCCCATCCCGCCGGCGGCGACCCGATCCACGATGTGGTAGCGACCGTCGAGCGTGACGAGGGCGTGGCCACCGGTTTCGCTGGTGGCCGAGGCGTGAGCAGTAGTCTTGGACGTGGTCGACCTCCCTGGGGGAAGCGCTCAGGAGCGGAAAGCAGCGCGTCCGGAGGCGATTCTACGGTGGGGAGCAGGCGGAATGGCTGAAGCGGGCGCAACTGCACCGGTCGATCTGTCGGCGGAGCTGGACAGGATCGAGGGCGCCGTCCAGTCCGGGAACCGCGATCTGAAGGCACTCGGCTTCTGGCGGATCGTCGCGCAGGTGAAGCCCGATCGCCTGCTCGTGGACCGGTATGCCGACCAGATCGGGCGGATCGACACGGCCGCGTTCCGCAAGTTCGCCCGTTTTCGCATCCCGGTCTGGGTGGGAAACACGATCCTGCTCACCGGGGCCGGGATCGGTCTGGGGGCGGCGGTCACGGCCCTCTCCGTGTCGTCGCCGACGCTCGCGGGGTTGCTCTTGATCGCTGCCGGGGTCATCTGGACGGTGGCGTTGCATAGTCCGACCCATTGGTTGGTGGGATCCATGGTGAGCATCGGGTTCACCGACTACTTCGTGGGAGGACCTCCACCTCCGAGGCCCGGATTGAAGA
>JAYUAK010000261.1:0-1657 GCA_043741335.1 Actinomycetota bacterium | reverse complement strand
CCAAGGACGAAGCGATCGAAGCCATCCTGTCTTCGGCCGATCGCGTCGAGACCTACGAGCGCGCGCCGTGGCTCCGCGAGTTCGACCTGCTGCTCTGGCAGGATATGAATCCGCTCGGCGTCGCTCGCGCCATCCGCGAGATCGTCCGAGACGTCGCCATCGAGGACCGTGAGCTGCTGCGGCGCGTCGCCACGCCGACCATGATCATCTGTCGCGAAGGCGATTCCGTGCACCCCGCCGAGCTCGGCCGCTTGCTCGCCGAGCTCATGCCGAACACCGAGCTGATCGTTCTGCCCGGCGAGGAAGTGCTGATGGCCGCGATCCCCATGCTCGTCGGTCGCGTGAAGGCATTCCTCGAGGACGGGGCCGCGTGAGCGACGCCGATATCACGTCGCGACGCGCGACGGATCCACGAGGTGAGCTGGTCGGCTCGCTGTCGAGCGTGGCGATGGCGGTGCTGTTCGCGGCCGTGGTCATCCTGGGCAAGCAGGTTGAGGCCGGGAACCTGCCATTCGTGATGCTCGCCATGCGGTTCGGCGGGCAGTCGGTGCTGCTCTTCGGCGCTTTGCTGTTGCTCCGTCGTCCACTCGTACCCGAGAAGGGTGAGCGGCTGGCGCTGGCGCTCGCGGGCTCGATCGGTTATGGCTCTGAGGCTGCGTTCTATTTCACCGGTCTGAACCATGGGAGCGCCGCCGCGATCACGCTGCTCTTCTACACCTACCCGGTGTGGGTGATGCTCGTGACGATCGGCCTGGACCGCAAGGCACCGCCCCGCACGTTGTTCCTGGCGCTCGCGCTTGCCCTCGGCGGCAGCGCCCTCGTCGTTCTGGGCGGCGGAAGAACGCAGATCGAAACGATCGGGATCGTCCTCGCGCTCTGCACATCGTTCGCCTACACCGCGTATCTGGTCAGTACCGATCGCCACGTCAGGAAGACCGATCCGGTGACCGCCGCGATGTGGTTGGGGATCGGGGCCGCGACCGCCAACGTCGTGTACGCGTTCGCGTTCAACGCCGTGGAGCTCCCCGCCGCCGGGGACTGGTGGCGCCTCGTCGGGATGGCGGCGTTTTCCGCCGGAGCGTTCGCGGCGATGCTCGCCGGACTTCAGCTGGTCGGCGCGGTCCGCAGCGCGATCATCGGCGTCATGGAGCCACTCACCGTCGCCGTGCTCGCCTTCATCTTCCTCAGCGAACCGATCACTGCGTCGATCGCGATCGGCGGGGTGCTGATCTTGGGTGGCGCTGTGTTGGCGATGTTGATCCGAACGACCAGGACCGCGGAACCGCCGGTCTGAACGGCTCAGCGCCGACGGGTCAGCTTCGCTCGCAGTCGTTGCCAGAGCCCCGGACGCCGTTCGCCTTCCTGATGCGAACGACGGATGCGATCCGCCTCTTCGAGCATCTCCTCGGCATCTTCCCCGGCGGTCTGCTTGCCGGTCGGTCCCAACGCGTTGAAGTCGCCGCCCTGCATGGAGAGAGCGTACGCCTAGCCGGCCGATGCCGATCCAAAGCGCGCGATCGCTGGGTCAACGTCCGGCATGCGTCGCTCCCGGTCGAACGGCAGCGGACGCGAGGGGTCAGCGCCGTCGATCTCGCGCGCCAGCCGATGCCCGTCGAAGATCGCCTCAGAGATCATCCGCGGCGCCACGCAGTCGCCG
>JAYUAK010000260.1:0-4173 GCA_043741335.1 Actinomycetota bacterium | reverse complement strand
GGACACCGTCAACGCTGAGATCCGATCGACACTCAACACGGACGCCGACGCGGACACCGAGCTCACGTCGATCGACGTTCACTTGCCGGAGAAGAGTCCCTTCGACATCGACTGAACATCTATGGCGGATCTGCCACGCCCTGGACGTCGCTCAGCAGGTACCGGACGCGTGATCCACGATCGTCATGCCCGGCCGGAGGAAATGCTCGATCCACCCATGCGCCCAGAGACGGAGCTCGACGACGCCGAGCCCGTTCAGGCGGATCTCGGAGTTCGCGATCGGATCCCCGAACGGGTAGGAGCCGTCGCCGTTGCCGCCCGTTCCCGCCACGATCTCCACGATCCCGCCGACAGCGGGATCACCAGCTGGGCCCTGTGGCGCGAACCGCTCGTAGTTGTGCTCGTGACCGTTCAGGATCAGCTCGGCGCCGGCACCGTAGAGCAGATCCCACAGCGGGGCGACGTCCGTGTCGGATCCGTGGGTGGTCCCCGAGGAGAACCGCGGTTGATGCCAGTACGCGAGGATGCAGCCGTCCGATCGTGCGGCGAGTTTCTGTTTGAGCCACGTGTACTGCGGATCGCCGACGTCGCATCCGCCATTGTCCGAGCATGTCCCATCGAGTGCGTAGAGTCGCCAATGCCCGACCATGAAGCTGTACCAATAGGCGTGGCGGCCGAAGTAGTCCAGGTACCCATGCGCGTTCGACGTCTTCCACTCGTGATTGCCGGCCACCGGGCGCGTGATGTCCTTGAACGTCCCCCACGCGTGGTCGTAGCTCGCGAGATACTGCGCCAGCGTTCCTTCTTCGTACTGGTTGTCTCCGAGCGTTAGTGCCACGTCAGGATGGATCCGGCGGACGAGGCGTGCGGTCGGATCGCACGATTCCGGTGTGGCCTGACAGATGTCGCCCGCGGCGGTCACGGTCAACGCACTGGGATGTGGGGACGGCAGCTCCGGAAGGGGCGAGTTCGCGTGAACCGCAGCGGGACCAGAGTCATGAACGGCGGGCGCACAGCCGGCACCCACGAGACTAACGATCCCGACCATGAGGAAGACCGCTCGCGTTCGCATCGGATGAGACAGCGTATCCGAGTGAAGGGAAATCAGCCTCCGTCTCGCCGCCGTCTCGAAGGAACTCAGGTGACCAGATCATGGGTCGTGAAGAGCAGATCGAGGGTCGTATCGACTCCGGCGTCCAGATCCAGGACGATCCCCACCGTGCCATCGTCCCGCCACATGCACGCTGCGGCCTGCGCCTGAGGTGTGGAGATGGGGACGCAGCGGTACTCAGTGCCATCGCGCTCGCCGCTCTGGGTGGCGCTCGGATCCACCGTCGCTCCTCCCGAAGCCACCCCTTCGACGAACCGATCGAACAGCTCATCGGTGCTTTCGATCGCCCGTCCCTGGATCAACAGCACCAGGAACGAAGGCGTCGTTCCGGTTCCGTAGCCGGCTGCGGCTATGTCCAGATTCGACTCCTTTCCCTTCTCGACCATCTGCTGCTCGAAATCCTTCACCGCCGCCGTGGTCATGCGTGGCTGGCCACTCAGCGAGTCGGGCAGGGAAGGACTCTTGTGCAACAGGAACCGGACACCGAACATCGCCACGAGCGAGGCCACGATGGCGACGGCGATCCGCGCGAGTTTCGACGGACCGGTCGGTCCGGCTTGTGCGGGCGCCCCCAAAGGCATCCCTGGAGGTGCCGGCATCGATGGGGCGCCCGGGGCGCCGGGGCGGAAGAACGCGGTCGTCGAGACACCGGGCGGGGACGTGGTCGCACCGATCGGCGCCCGCGTGAACGACGTGTAGCACTGCCAACAGAATCCCGCCGACAAGGGATTCTCGGCCCCGCACGAGGGACAGAGCGAACGATCTTCAGCCTGCATCCCACGCTCCGAACGCTGAGAGTTGGTCCTGCGAGTTCCTGGAATACATCGGGACGTTGGATCCCGCTCTGAAGCGACGCCCAGGTCCGGGCGATCGGCGGATTAGACTCCGCGCTATGGTGGAAGGGAACGACGCAACGCCGCTGGACCCCTCGGATGGGGAAGGCGGGGGTTCGAAAGGCGTGGGTCTCGCCGTCGCGGGCGTGATCGTGGTGTTCTTCGCCTCGCTGCCATTCGTATTCCTGGTGAGCTTGTATCTCTTCGTGACGATCTACGCGATCGTTCGAGCGATCGGCCCCGGCGCGGGGGAGAACCCGGTCGCCATCGTCGTCGGGTTCGTGCTGATCACCTCGATGTTCGGGGTGCTGCTGGGTGTGACGGTCCATCTTGTCGGGCGATCTCTCACCCCTCGAAAACGCCGCGGAGGGCCCTGGATCTGAGCCTTCCGGAGCCCATTCGAGCGGCCTGACCGGGGCGTTTGCGGCCCCACAGGCAGGTCGATAGGCTCAAGAGAGATGGGAATCCGACGGTTGTCGCGGGCGCTCGGCGTCCCCCTGTTGGTCGTTCTGGCGCTCACGCTCCCAGCTCAGACCGCGATCGCAGGCGGCCGGGCTCACCGTTTCCAGAGCGAGATGTTCCGACTGGTGAACCAGACGCGCGTCGCTCACGGACTGCACACCCTCAGCCTGAACAGCCAACTCTCACGCGAGGCCTGGCACCACAGCATCGACATGGGGCGCCGATACGTCTTGTTCCACACCTCGAACATGTGGGATCTGGTGCAGCCCTACGACGCCCGGACCTGGGGCGAGAACATCGCGTACGCCCAGACGCTGCGTCGCGTGGAGCAACTCTGGATGCAGAGCTACGAGCATCGAGTGAACCTGCTGAACCCGGCGTTCCACGTCGCGGCGATCGGTGTGGTTCGGGCCAGAGGCTGGCTCTGGGTCACGCTTCAGTTGTACGGCTGACCGCTCCCCCAACCCGCCTTTACCGAGAGCTCGCACAAACGATAGGCTGCTCCCCGACATGACCACCCCCCGGATGCGTTCGCGTTTGGTCGTGAGCCTGGCATTGTGCGCGATGATGGGCGCATCCTTCGCCGCCCCCTTGGCGCACGCGCAGTCGCCGACTCACGTTTCCGTTCGAACCCCGTCGAACGACTTCCGCGATCACCTGCTTGCTCTCGTGAACCGGTCACGCAACAGCCGCGGCCTCCCCCGGTTGCGGCTGAACCTCCCACTCAGTCGGGAGGCACTGAAGCATTCGAGAGACATGGCGAGGACCGGTGCGATCTCGCACACGTCGAACCTGGCGGATCTGATCCGCGGGGTCGGCGGCACCGTGTTCGGCGAAGACGTAGGCATGGGTCGCGCGATCACGGGGATCCGCGACGCTTGGCTCCGCCGGCCGGACACGCGTCGGATCCTTCTGGATGCGCGGTTCCACCGGGTGGGCCTCGGCGTCATCCATATCGGCGGCTTCTACTGGGTGACCCTGCAAGCGTTCGACTGAATCAACCGGATCGAACGGAAAGGCCTCAGCCAAGCAGCGTTCGGATCTGCCGGAGCGCCACCGTGAACTGCGCGAGGTCGGTCACGCCCTCGACGGCGAGGTTCTTGATGAATCGCTGGAGGCGTTCCTCGGCTTCGACACGACGTTCGAAGAACGCACCGATCGCCTCGTCGACCGACATCCCCGACGCCGCGGCGATCACCTTCTCGACCAGCTGACGACGCACCAGGAACAGGTCGTCCTCCATGGACTGGGCCGCCCACCGCTGCCAACGCGTGCCGACCGGCAGCGATTCCAGCCGGTGCTCGAGCCAGTCGAGACCAACCCGTTCGCCCAGCACGAAGAATGCGCGAGCGACCTCGAGCACTTCCCAAGTCCCCGCATGCGCGACCGCGATGATGTCCGGTCCGTGGACCAGCTCGCCCTGGAAAGCGTGACGACGCGCGATCTCCTCGGGCACCCCTTCGGAGACGAAGCGCCTGACCGCGAGCTCGTGCTCCTCGCGCCATGGTTCGGGGCCGATCTGCCAGATCAACGACGAGAGCTCCGCGAACGACGCTCGTTGATCGTCGATCGCCTCCGAGAGCCGCTGGCCGTGCGCCTGCACCAAATACCACCGTGACGCGGTCTCGACCAAGTAGTCGACCCCACGCATGAGCTCGCCCTGCACCGGCGGATCGATGGCGGCATCCAGAGCTTCGATCGCCTCCCAGCGGTCGACTGCGCCCGTGATGTCACGCGCGATCCGGAACGCGCGCACCACGTCGGCCG
>JAYUAK010000259.1:0-1663 GCA_043741335.1 Actinomycetota bacterium | reverse complement strand
CTGGTAACGTCTCCCACTCGTTCGGGGCTGTAGCTCAGTTGGCAGAGCACTTCCATGGCATGGAAGGGGTCAGGGGTTCGATTCCCCTCAGCTCCACGGACGAAACCCCAGGTTCTGATGACCTGCGGTTTTTTCGTTTTCCGCCCCGGTCTGGAACCGTGACACCTTCACTGACACCTTGAGATGGGCCTCACGACGTCCGATTGCGATTGATTGGCTGCGCATCGCCCGTTCTTGCCTCTGTAACGGGCACACCAGCACCAAGGCGAACCGAGCGCAGCCGGACCGCAACAAGATTCGCACCCGTCACGGTGCTGCGCCAGCGGCAAAAGGATCTCTGTAACGGAGTGGGCGGTGGATCACAGGGAGAGGGGACGGTCGTGCCGAATCTCGAAGACCGCGGCGAGGGTGTAGGTCTTGCCGGTCCCTGCTCGACCGAAGAGGACCTCGCTCGCGTTGCCCTGGGTGCACGGTCGCGTGACCGCATCGTGCTGGTCGGTGCCGAGCGAGGCGTCTGTCGACGCGACTGCCACCGACTCTGACGCGACTGCACCGGTGTTGGACTCGACTCCCGACGCGATCGCGTCGCCGATCTCGGTCTCCAACGCCCTCAGGCGGCGGGTCGTGAACCGCTGCTCCCACCCTGCCGGCCGCCCCGCCGCGGCCGGGTCATGGATCGCGACGATCTCCGGGTGCGCCAGCACGTCAGCCGTCAGCTGGTTGTACTTCGGGATCACCTGGCGGATGCCGTGCCCGAGCCGGATCGGCTTCGTGCGCGAGGCCGCCGCAGCGAGGAACACCTCCGGCGCGGACGAGTGCGAGTACTCGTCGAGGAACCGGTGCTCCACCTCCCACGCGTAGTCGAAGCCGAGCCGGTCGGCGAGCTCCACCTGATCGAGCGCATCGCGCAGGAAGCACGAACTCGCCGTCCTTACTCCAAGACTTGGGAAGCTGGTGTTCGTAGAAGATGCCGAAACTGCATGTCTGCACTTCAGCAGAACGCGAAGGGCCAGCTGCGATCGCAGGACATCACGCCGGCGCGAGCACGGGGATGCCGTGTGCCCGCGCGGCGTGAGCGAGACGGTCGTCGTAGGTGACGAGCGCCTCGAGGTCGTCGCCGAGATCAAGCGCCACAGCCAGGTGGATCGCGTCGAGGGTACGCAGGATGGAAGGATCGAGCCGACCGGCCGACTCGAAGACCTCCGTGGTCACCTCGAGAAGCGTGAGTGCGTCGAGGACTTCTCGAGCCCGGACGACTTGATCGGGTGCTGCACGCCGGACAGCGCGGATCAGCTCCGTCCGCGCCAGATCCGAGGCCACTGGGTTGCGATCCGAGTTGGCGAACCAGCGCTGGAGAGCTCCCGTCTCCGGCTCGTCGATCACCAACTTCACGAGCGCCGAAGTGTCGACGTAATGAGCCACGTCAGTAGCGCTCGGACTCGCGCATGGCCGCGAGTTCCTTCGACAGTGAGGGCCCGGGGGCGGGCGGCGACAGTTCGGCGATGTCGCGTCGAGCCAGCCGTGCCCTGCCGGAGTCCAGCAGACTCTGAAGGCGGGAGGCCGGGATGGCGGTCATCTGGGCCACCGGTCGTCCGCGATCGGTGATCGTGATGGTCTGGCCAGCCGCCGCTTCCGCGACGACCGCAGAGGCGTTCTGCTTGAG
>JAYUAK010000258.1:0-1665 GCA_043741335.1 Actinomycetota bacterium | reverse complement strand
CCACGTGGTGACATCGGCCTGGTGCGACGTCTCGGCCCGAGCTGCGATCCCGTGGATCAGGGCTGTGACGGTGCTCATGCGGCTCACCAGCACGTGAGGGTGCCGGACTGCGATGGCCTGGGTGATTCGCAAGAGCTGATCGTCGGTCAGCTCGGGTACGAAGGTGACGGCCGCGTCGCGTAGGAACGGAGGGGTATCTGAAGTGCCGGCGCTCGCTACCCTGAATGCGGGTAGCAGACGATGGTGAGCGAACCGCTTCAGGTCGTCGGGCCGCGCCCGTAGCGGGCCATGATCTCGACGAGCGTCATGTGGTCTAGATGATGCGCGGTGATGTCGTCGCGCCCCGTCATCGTGTCGGCCGCCACCAGAGCATTCAGGATGGCCTCCTCGGTCGCCTCGATCGCCCCCCAGAACAGGTCGCTGATCGACGCGTCCGGAATCATCGACACGTCGAACGGCGAGGTCGACCCGCCCTGCTTGTAGCTCTCGAGCTTCCCGCGGTTCCCGGTCGAGAACGCCAGGAAGATGTCACCGCTCGAGTTCTCGCCCGCGCCTCCGGCGCGGGCGATGCCCAGGCCTGCGCGCTGGGCCAGCCGCTCGAGCTGGTGGGGGAGCATCGGCGCGTCGGTCGCCAGGATCACGATGATCGAACCACTCCCGGACTCATGGCCCGGCTCATGGCCGGACTCATGAAGACCTGCGATGCGCTCCTCTTCGTCCCATGGCGACGGGACCAGTGAGAGAGGCAGCTCGCGCCCAACCGGTACGCCGTCGACGGTCAGTCGCTCCCGCCCTCCGTGGTTGGCCTGCACGAGCGCGCCCACGGTCCATTCGCCGACCGCGCGCGAGGCCGTGCCGGTGCCGCCCTTGAATTCGTGACAGATCATGCCGGTGCCACCGCCGACGCCGCCTTCGGGCACGGGTCCACCGCTCACCGATTCGAGCGCTGAGAACAGATGCTCCGGGCGCACGTGCATCCCGTTGATGTCGTTCAGGGCGCCGTCGTACGTCTCGCCGACCACCGGCAGACTCCAGTAGGCGGTGTGGCCGGAGCGCCCACGCATCTCGGCCGCGACAAGTGCGTCGCGCACCACGCCGACGCTGTGGGTGTTCGTCAACGCGACCGGCGTCGTGAGCTGGCCTGACTCGCGCAGCCATTCGAGTCCGGTCAGCTCGCCGTTGCCGTTCAGCCGGTGGCAGCCCGCGAACACCGGCTCGGCGCCGATCTCGGGGTGAGGGACGATCACGGTGACCCCGGTACGGATCGGCCCCTGACCACGGCGCAGCGGCCCGTCGCCCTCGATGAGCGTGGTCATCCCCACGGTGACGCCCTCGACATCCGTGATCGCGTTCAGCGGTCCCGGCGGCAGCAAACCCACCGTCAGGCCGAGGTCTCGATAGCGCGTCATCGCGACGAACCCTACCGCCTACGGCATCGCATGCGAGAGACTCTCCCGATGAACGCTCAGGGAGAGCTGCACGGCCCGACGGCGAAGCGCCTGCTCGATGTGCGGACACCCGCGGAGATCGCGTTCGCTCCGGATGGGTCGCGGGCCGCGTTCGCGTTGCATGCGACCGTGGCAGACGTCGGGTCGTTCGTGCCGAGCGACCTCTATGTGATCGATCTCGAGGGTGGTGGCGGCGGTGGCGGCGCGCCCGCGCCCG
>JAYUAK010000257.1:0-1665 GCA_043741335.1 Actinomycetota bacterium | reverse complement strand
ACCTGATCCAGGTCTTCCTGACCGGTGTTCCGACCCTGAACCAGCCCGCCAACGTTCAGGCCAGCGAGATGCTCCGTCTGAACACGGCGATCGCGCCGTGTTCCACGACGTGCTCCCGCCTGGGCGTGCTCGGCGGCGACACGGCAGGGTTCCCGAACGGCCGTCGTCTCTCCGACGACGTCATCGACGAGGCGCTCCGCGTGGTCCTCGGCGTTCTGCTGCCGGATCACCAGGCCCTCGCCGACACGATCGGTGACGGGGTCGACGCGAACGACGCTCCGTTCCTGAGCTCGTTCCCGTACCTCGCCTACCCGCACTCCGGGTCGGGGACGTAAGGACCGCCGCTCGAACGAAGATGGGGAACAGGGTCCGGCCCTTCGGGCCGGACCCCGAACCCCGCGAACAGGTCCCACAGCGCACCTACGACGAAGGACGAGGAGCAACGAAGATGAAGCGAGTGGCTCGGATCGGCGGCGCGGCGGGGCTCGCCGTCGCGTTGTTCGTCGGCGGCGCGATCGGTTTGTCGCGCGCGGCGGACGGACGGGCGACCGTAGGGCCACCCGTTCCGACGATCAAGACGGACACGTTGTTCGCGCCCGCGATCGGCGGCTCGCTGGACCAGACGATCGAGAACCTCCAAGCCCGCCTCCGCACGCTGCCGACCGACTGGCGGTCCTTCGCGTCGCTCGGCCTTGCGTACGTGCAGCAGGCACGGGTCACCGCCGACCCCAGCTACTACCCGAAGGCTGAGGGCGTGCTCCAACGCTCGCTCGGGCTGGAACGCAACGACAACTTCGCCGCCATGGTGGGCATGGCGGCGCTCGCCGCCGCACGACACGACTTCTCCGGGGCGCTTCGATGGGGCGAGCAGGCGAAAGCGATCAATCCCTACAACGCGAACGTCTACGGCGTGATCGGCGACGCGCAGGTGGAGCTCGGTCGCTATGACGACGCGTTCCGAACGTTCCAGAAGATGGTCGACACGCAACCCGGCGTGTCTTCGTACGCACGGGTGTCCTACGCCCGCGAGCTGATGGGCGACGTGCCCGGCGCGATCCAGGCGATGGTGGCTGCGCGCGACATCGCCGGCGCGCCAGCCGACACCGCGTGGGCGTGCTATCAGCTCGGCGAGCTCTACTTCAACCAGGGCGACCTGTCGAAGGCGCGCGCGTCCTACCTGAGGGGCACGGACGTCGACGCCAACTACGTGCCGCCGTTCGCCGGGCTCGCGAAAGTCGCATGGGCCGAGGGCCGCTTGAAGGCGGCCATCGCCGGCTACACCGACGTCGTCTCGCGCTATCCCTCACCCGAGTACGTGATCGCGCTCGGCGACCTGTACACGGCGGCCGGCCAGCCGGACCAAGCGGCGCAGCAGTACGCCCTGGTCCACGTCGAGGAGCAACTGTTCCGTTCGAATGGCGTGAACATCGATCTGGAGCTGGCGCTGTTCGACGCGGCACACGGCGATCCCGCTGGAGCGCTCACAGCGGCAAGCGACGAATGGGCCAAGCGGCAGAGCGTTCATGTGGCCGACGCTTACGGCTGGGCGCTCTACGCGAACGGGCGCTATGCCGAGGCGGCCACCTACGCCGGCAAGGCCATGGCTCTGGGATATCACAACGCATTGTTCGCGTTCCACGCCGGGATGATCCAGCTGAAGCTGGG
>JAYUAK010000256.1:0-1665 GCA_043741335.1 Actinomycetota bacterium | reverse complement strand
GTCGAGAAGCGCGCGATCGAAGAGGCGGTCCGGTTCGCCGGAGGGGGAAGGAACGTAACGCTCGTAGAAGAGCCACTCGCCGCGGCCATCGGCGCGGGTCTTCCGATCCACGAGCCCATCGGCAACCTGATCGTGGACATCGGCGGAGGACGATCGGAGATGGCCGTCGTGTCTATGGGCGGCGTGGTGAGCGGCCGGTCGGTCCAGCTCGGTGGCTTCGACCTCGATGCCGCGATCCAGGAGCACATCCGCGATCGGTACGGCGTGGCGATCGGCGAGATGGCGGCCGAGGAGATCAAGATCGCGATCGGATCGGCGTTTCCCAGCTCGACGGGTCAGGCGGCGGTCGTGACCGGCCGCGAGCTGTCAACGGGCAACACCGTCGACGTGAAAGTGACCGAGGACGAGGTTCGCCAGGCGATGTCGCCCACCGTTCGTTCGATCGCCGACACGGCTCGCCTGTGTCTGGCCGAAGCCCCTCCCGAGCTCACGCACGACATCCTGGAGACCGGCATGTTCCTGACCGGCGGCGGGAGCATGCTGCGTGGCCTGGACATGCTGTTGGCACAGGAATGTGAGGTGGCCGTCCATTCCACCGAGCGGCCGCTCGAGACCGTCGTGATCGGTGCGGGGCGCATGCTGGAGCACCTGGCCGACTATCAGACCTCGTTCCAGCTCGTGAGAAGGAAGTGAGCGGCGGATGACGTTCTCGATCGTGGCGGCGGACGTGCAGACCGGCGACTGGGGCATCGCGGTTGCCTCGAAGTTCCCCTGCGTGGGAGCGGTGGTGCCGTGGGCGCGTGCCGGAGTTGGCGCCGTAGCGACGCAGTCATGGGCCAACACGTCGTTCGGTCCGGACGGGTTGGCATTGATGGGTGACGGGATCGGTGCGCAAGAAGGGCTTGACCAACTGCTCGCGGCCGACGACGGCCGGGAAAACCGGCAGGTTGGGTTCGTCGATGCATCCGGACGGGCAGCTACGTTCACGGGCTCCAAGTGCATGGACTGGGCAGGCGGCCTGACCGGAGACGGCTTCGCCGCGCAAGGCAACATCCTGGCCGGCGACGTCGTGGTCTCCGAGCTGACTCGCGCGTACACCCAGACCGAAGGCGATCTCTGCGACCGGCTCCTGGCCGCACTCGTCGCCGGCGATGCGGCCGGCGGGGACAAGCGTGGCAGACAATCGGCGGCGCTGTTGGTCGTCCGTGCGGGTGGAGGCTACGAGGGCAGGAACGATCGCTACATCGACCTGCGCGTCGACGATCACGCGGACCCTATCAACGAGCTGCTGCGGATCTTCCAGATATGGGACGACTCGATGCTCGTTCGCAACGACCCGCTCCTCGCATCCGAACCCGAGCTGGTGGCCGATCTGCAACGGCGGCTGCACGCGCTCGGCCGCTACGACGGCGAGGTGAGCGGAACCTACGACGACGCCACGCGCGCCGCGCTGGATGGGTGGGCGGGGGAATACAACTTGGAAGGGCGCCTTCGCGATGACGACCTGATCTCGCAGCTGGTGGTCCGCGAGATCCGAGACGTGACGCCCGAGATCGAAGCCTGAGATCGAAGCCTGAGATCGAAGCCTGACTACGAGGCGTAGTTGCTGATCAGCCGGGCCACCAACGAGCCACCCTGATACAGCGAGAACGCGAGCAGTGCTGC
>JAYUAK010000255.1:0-9707 GCA_043741335.1 Actinomycetota bacterium | reverse complement strand
GGGCGGAGGCCAGGCAGCTCCTTCTCTGCCGAGGCCCTTGGACCACCGAGTTCTTGGACGAGATCGTCGCGTTCCCGGAAGGGAGCCATGACGACCAGCTCGCGGATCACAACGTGCCGCCCGGCTCGGCTATCACCGGATCCGTGCACGTCCGCACGAGGAGCAACCATGGATGGGCGCCATTCGCCGGCGCGCCACTATCGATCCGCGTAGACGGAACGGAGGTTCTCGCACTCACGACTGACTCGAACGGCGACGCGGTGATCTCCTACGTCGCTGCCCCGGGAGATCACGTGATGAAGGTGGTCTTTGCAGGTGACGCTACGCACAAGCGCGCACAGCGGGCGCAGGGATTCTCCCTGGTGGCCGGGGCCACGGCCGTACCTGGCGCCGCCGCCCTCACGGCGATCCCCGGTGTCGCCGTGGTCAGCCTTTCGTGGACGGTGCCGTTCGACGGTGGATCGGCCATCACGGGCTACAACATCTACCGTGGTACTACGAGCGGCGGCGAGACCCTTCTCGCGACGGTGACGAGCGGCACGACGTACAACGATGGAACCGTCGTGAGCACGGTCACTTACTACTACGAAGTGAGCGCGGTGAACGGCGACGGCGAAGGAGCGAGGTCGACCGAGGTGAGCGCCACCCCGCTCTGATCGCGCATCGAAACAGGGTTACGGCATCGCGTGGGTGCCCTACCAACACGAAGTCGACCACCTGATCTCGCTCGAGCTCGGGGGCTCGAACGCGATCCGGAACCTCTGGCCGGAGCCGTACGCCGGCCGCTGGGGCGCTCGCACGAAGGATGTGCTCGAGAACCGGATGCACGACCTGGTCCCCGCGGGCCAGCTGTCGCTCGCGGTCGCGCAGCACCAGGAGGCGACGGACTGGGTCGGCGCCTACCGGCGATACGTGGGGTCGCCGCCAAGCGGTGGCTCCGGCGGCTCCGGAAACCCGACCTCGTCCGGCGGCTTCTACGCCTCGAGCTACCCGACCGCATACACGATCTACTGCGCCGACGATCCGGCGTGGCACGAGCTCTCGCCAACCTATCTGGTGCGCTTCGCGACGTTCCAGGCCGCGCTCGCGCGCTTCCCCAGCTACCACCTCCACCAACCCTGCTGAGTTCGCCGAGCGGCGGGTGCGGGGAATGCGTATCCTCCTCCTGACCGAGGTCGATGCGAGGCCGGATGTGCCCGCTTGCCGTACTCAGGTGTGGATGGATCGTCTGACGGCGTTCGAGGGGGAGGACCATGCGTAGGTCGGTGAAGGTGCTGGCGCTCTGCTCGGCTGTGGCTGTTCTCGGCGTCTCCTGCACAAGCGGCGGCGGAGGCAAGAGCACTGGCCCGAGCGGCCCGAGAGGCTCGAGCGGCAGCCCCGCCTCGGGCGGGCACCTGATCCTCGGTACCACCTCGAACATCGACACCCTGAACCCGTTCGTGACCTTCCAGCAGAATTCGTACGCGGCCTTCGAGTACATCTACCCGCAGCTGGTCCAGTACGACTCGAAGACCTTCGAGTTCAAGCCGGACTTCGCGCAGTCCTGGGAGTCGTCTGCCGACGGTCTCACGTGGACGTTCCATACCGCGCCGGACGCGAAGTGGTCCGACGATCAGCCGCTGACCGCCAACGACGCGGCGTGGACGATGAACACGATCCTGAAGTACGGCAACGGGCCGGCGGGCAACCTCATCGGTGGGCTCGGGTTCGTGAAGACGGTGGAGGCGACCGACGACAACACCCTCGTCGTCACCTACTCCACCGCGGTCGCCAACGCGCTCCCGGAGCTGCAAGGGATCTCGATCCTCCCGCAACACGTGTGGGAGCAGTACGCGACAGGCGATGGCAAGGGGCTGCGCACGTTCGCGAACGTCCCGACCGGCGGCCAGCCCCTCGTGAGCGGCGGTCCGTTCGAGGTCGCCGAGTATAAGAAGGACGAGGTGACGATCTTCCAGGCGAACCCGAACTTCTACGGACCCAAACCGCTGATCGACGGGTTCGGCCTGCAGTACTTCTCGAACGACGACGCGATGGTGGCGGCTCTGCAGAGCGGACAGATCCAGGCCGCGATCAACGTTCCGCCCACGGCGATGCAGACGCTGAAGTCGAACACCAACATCACCGCCTACGACGGGCAGGGGTTGCAGTTCCGGGACTTCATCATCAACTCGAGTCCCCACAAGACGACGAACCTCGAGCTCCTGGACCCGAACGTGCGCATGGCGATGGAGTACGCGATCGATCGGACCGCGATCTCGCAGACGGCCTGGCTCGGGTACGCGAAGCCGGGGTCCTCGATCGTGCCTCCGGGGGCGGGCGTGTGGAACGACGCACAGGTCCAACCCTTGCCCTACGACATCGCCAAGGCGAACGCCCTCCTCGATGCCGCCGGATACACGAAGGGCTCGGACGGGATCCGGATCGCGAACGGACACCCGATGAGCTACACGGTGCTGTTCGCCGCCGACGAGTCGGGGGCCGGGGATTCCGCGTTCCGGATCATCCAGGGCGGGTTCAAGCAGATCGGGATCGAGGTCACGCAGCGGAAGATGGACAACGACGCCGTCAACACCGCGATCCTCGGCGACAACAACACGTACAACTCGTTCGACCTGGCCATGTGGGACTGGTACCCATGCTGTCCCGTGCCCGACTTCATCCTGTCGGTGCTCCAGTGCTCGCAGTTCGGGGGCTGGAGCGATACGGGCTACTGCAACAAGACCTACGACAAGATGTACGCCGCGCAGCAACTCGCCCTGGATCAGTCGAACCGCGTGAAGATCGTGTACGCGATGCAGCAGATGATCGCCAAGGACCGGCCGTACATCGTTCTCAGCTACGACGATCAACTGAACGCGTGGTCCAACGACTGGACCGGATTCGTCGAATCCTCGCTCGGGTTGTTCAACAACCTGTCCAAGGAGAGCTTCACCCAGGTCCACCAGGCGTAGACGCTTCGAGCGGGAGGAGACGAGTTGCACCGCGCCGACTACGTCGTCAAGCGACTCGTGTTCGCGCTGATGACCGTGTTCGTCGCGATCACGATCAATTTCCTGCTGTTCCGAGCGCTCCCGGGCAACGCGGTGGCGGACCTGGCCCGCGCCCCCCACGCTTCCCCGCAGCTGCGGGCGGCGCTCACGCACGAGTTCGGCCTGGACAAGCCGCTCTGGACGCAATACGTGCTGTACCTCGATCAACTCGTCTTCCACGCGAACCTGGGGGTGTCGTTCGCGGACTCGCAGCCCGTCACCACGGAGCTGATCGACAAGCTGAAGAACACCATCCCGATGGTGCTGATCGGCACGCTGGTGGCGATCGCGATCGGGATCGTCACGGGATTCCTGTCCGCGTGGCGGCGGAGCGGTGTCGTGGACCAGATCAGCACGAACGCGGCGATCGTCTTCTATGCGCTCCCGACGCAGTTCATCGGGATGATGCTGATCTTGCTGTTCGCGAAGGTTCTGCCGACCGCGGGCATGCGCAACGAGGTCGACAACTTCTTCTCGCCGGGCAACACGTGGTCCAGCCTGAAGGACATCGGGCTACACATGGTGCTGCCCGCGGTCACGCTGGCGCTCACCCTGTTCGGCGAGTACACGCTGATCGTGCGCTCTTCGATGCTGGAGACGCTGGGCGAGGACTATGTGCTCACCGCCCGCGCGAAGGGTCTGCCACAGCGGAAGATCGTCGTGTCGCATGCCTTGCGCAACGCGATGCTGCCCATCGTCACGCTCGTGGCGTTGTCGCTCGGGTTCATTGTGGCCGGCGCGATCTTGGTGGAGATCATCTTCTCCTGGCCGGGCATCGGTCAGGCCATCTACTCGGCGGTCTCCAAGCGCGACTACCCAATGCTGCAGGGGGCGTTCCTGATCCTCACGGTGTCAGTCGTGGTCTTCAACTTCATCGCCGACCTCGTCTACTTCAAGCTGGACCCGAGGATCACCGAATGAAGACCGTCGAGCCTGCGCTCGCCGAAGGCACCGCTTTAGAGGCGCGGCCGTCCGGCGGCGGCAATCCTGTCCGACAGGTCTTGCGGGAGCGCCGATCCGCACTGCTCGGCCTCTTCATCGTGGGGTTCTTCGTCGTGATGGCCGTCTTCGGCCCGAGCCTCGCCCCCTACAGCTGGACGCAGCAGTCGGGTCCGGTCTACGCGCCGCCCTCGGCCCAGCATTGGCTCGGAACCGACGACAGTGGGGTCGACGTGCTGAGCGAGCTGATGTACGGAGGGCGGACGTCGATGATCGTCGGGTTCACGGCCGCGCTCGTCGCGATGCTCGTCGGCGGCGGCATCGGCCTGCTCGCCGGGTACGCCGGCGGCGGGGTCGACGTCGGGCTCATGCGCATGACCGACTACTTCCTCGTCATCCCCGACCTCGTGCTGATGATCGTCGTCGCGACCGTGTTCGGACCGAGCCTGTCGCACGTGATCCTCGTGATCGGTCTGCTGCTGTGGACCACGACCGCGCGGATCGTGCGAGCTCAGGTGAAGAGCATCCGCGAGCGGGTGTACGTGCGTCGGGCGCGGTCCCTCGGCGCGAGGCACCGGTGGATCGTGTTCCAACACGTCTTGCCCCAGGTGGCCCCGCTGCTCATCGCCACCACCGTCCTCACGATCGCCTACGCGATCTTCGACGAGTCGGCTCTGGCTTTCCTGGGCGTCGGCGTGCCCGGCGTGTCGTGGGGGACCATGCTCGAGCACGCCTTCGTCCGCACGGCGATGACCCAGGGCGCATGGTGGGCGTTCGTGCCTCCCGGCCTTTCGATCGGTCTCGTGGTCATCGGGTGTTACCTGATGGGTCAGGCGATCGAGGACGCGCTCAACCCGCGCCTGCGCGTCGCGCACCTTTCGATCCACAGCTGGCGCATCCGTCGCCCCGCAACGATCTCGGAAGAGCGGGCCGCGGAAGACACCACGTGAGCCTCCTCGCCGTGAGGGATCTCCACGTCTGGTTCGACCTGCCGCACGGCGGCCGGCTCCACGCGGTGCAGGGGGTCGGCTTCGATCTCGAGGAGGGGGAACGGCTCGGCCTGGTCGGTGAATCCGGCTGCGGCAAGACGACGGCCCTGCTCGCGCTGATGGGTCTGTTGCCTCCGAGCGCGGAGGTCGCCGGGAGCGTCTCGGTGAACGGGACCGACATCCTCGCCGGCGGCGAGGAGTCGATGCGTCCATACCGCTGGACCGACATCGCGATGATCTTCCAGGGCGCGATGAACGCGCTCAACCCCGTCAAGACGATCGGCTCGCAGATCGTCGAGCCGATGGAGTTCCACCAGACGGCGAGCGGCGCCGCGGCGAAGAAGGAGGCGGGCGACCTCCTCCAGCTGGTCGGGATCCCGGCGTCCGCGGGCGCGCGGTACCCGCACGAGTTCTCGGGAGGCATGCGCCAGCGCGCGGCCATCGCGATGGCGCTCGCCTGCAATCCCAAGGTGCTCTTGGCCGATGAACCCACCACCGCACTCGACGTGATGGTCCAGGCGCAGATCCTCCAACTGCTCGAGTCGCTCACGGCCGACCTGGGTCTCGCCCTCGTCCTCGTCACCCACGACCTGCCGCTCGTCACGCAGGTGTGCGAGCGCGCGGTCGTGATGTACGCGGGGCGCGTCGCCGAAGCCGGTCCCGTCGACACGCTCTTCCACGACCCCAGGCACCCGTACACGCGCCTGCTGTTCGAGGCGACACCCGACCTGACCGGCGACATCGACGTCGTGTCCATCCCCGGGGCGCCGCCGAGGCTCGACCGTCCGATCGTGGGCTGTCCCTTCGAGCCCCGTTGCGATCGCGCCTTCGACCGCTGCAAGGTCGAGGCTCCCGAGCTGATCTCCGTGGCCTCATCGCATGAGGCCGCCTGCCATCTGAACGACGCGGAGACTTCCTACGGGGCCGGGGTCGCGCCCGACATGGATGGTGCACGGTGAGTGATGCGCTGCTCGACGTTCGCGATCTCGTCGTCCGATATCCCGTGAGACGCAGCATGTCGGATGCCCTGCGGCGGGTGCCTCGCAGGTGGGTGCGGGCCGTCGACGGCGTGTCGCTCTCGCTCCGAGCCGGCGAGATGCTCGCCGTCGTTGGGGAGTCGGGCTGCGGGAAGACCTCGACGGCCCAAGCGATCCTGCGGATGGTCCAGCCGACCTCCGGCACGATCGAAGTGGGTGGCCAGGACATCACCGCTCTGGCCGGTGCGGACCTCCGCCTCGTGCGCCGCACGATGCAGATGGTGTACCAGGACCCCTACGAGTCGCTCGATCCGCGGTTCCGGGTTCGGCGGGCGGTGGAGGAGCCCATGGTGATCCACGGCATCGGAGGCTCGAAGCAGGAGCGCGAGCAGCTCGTCATCGAGGCGCTGGAGCGGGTCGAGCTGTCTCCGGCCGATCTGTTCATCGAACGGCATCCGCATGAGCTCTCGGGCGGCCAGCGGCAGCGCGTGGCGATCGCAGCGAGCTTGGTGCTTGACCCGAAGCTCCTGCTCGCCGACGAGCCGGTGTCCATGCTCGACGTGTCGGTTCGGGCCGGGATCCTCACGCTGCTGGACCGCCTCCGCCGCGAGGCCGACATGGGGATCCTGATGATCACGCACGACCTGTCCACGGCGGCGCACTTCGCGGATCGCATCGCGGTGATGTACCTCGGGCGGATCGTCGAGGAAGGCCCCGCTCGCGAGGTCGTCCGCGACCCCCAGCACCCCTACACGAAGGCGTTGATGTCGGTCGTGCCCAAGCGTGACCCGCGAGACCGCACCGAGCCTCGGATCTTGCAAGGCGAGACCCCGAACCCGATCGACATCCCCGCGGGTTGCCGGTTTCACCCGCGCTGCCCGGTGGCCGAAGATCGATGCAAGGTGACGGATCCCCAGCTCCATGGCGTCGGTGACGCGACCGGTGAGCGCCACCGGGCCGCCTGCATCCTCGTGTAGTGCGGCAGCGTGTTCACGTTCGGCTAGGCTCGCACGATGCCTGCGTGCGCCGCCTGTGGCCAGGAGAACCCGGACGGGTTCAAGTTCTGCGGGGCCTGCGGCGTCGAGCTGATCGCGGATGCTCCCAAGCGCGAGGTGCGCAAGACCGTGACGGTCGTCTTCACCGACATCTCGGGATCGACGGCGCTCGGCGAACGGCTCGATCCGGAGGCGCTGCGCAAGACCATGGGCAGCTACTTCGAGGAGATCCGGCGCATCATCGAGCGGCACGGCGGGACCGTGGAGAAGTTCATCGGTGACGCCGCCATGGCCGTCTTCGGCATCCCCATCGCGCACGAGGATGACGCCCTGCGTGCGGTCCGGGCCGTGGCGGAGATCCGCGAACGCTTGATGCGGCTCGGCGAGGAGCGCTCGTTGTCGCTCTCCTTCCGCACGGGCGTGAACACCGGACGGGTGGTGGCCGGCGAGGGGGAGACGCTCGCGACCGGCGATGCCGTGAACGTCGCCGCACGCCCAGAGCAGGCCGCGACCCCGGGCGAGATCTTGATCGGCGCCGACACCTTCGCGCTGGTGCGGGACGCGGTGTGTCGAGCCTGTGGGGCGCGAAAACCCCGATTCGCCCTCCCGCCAGCCATGATGTGCCCGGCAACTCTGGCCGGTCACCTCATGCCACAGTCGCCCCCGTTGCGTCCGCGAGCGCGGCGGCGAGGAACCGGTAGGTCCATTCCTCGGCGAACTTGCGCGAATCCGCGAAAACGACCTGAACTTCGGGGTAGCGGACCTGCAATCGTGCCAGCACGTCGGCGAGCCAGGCGCTGCTCACGTGCTCCAGCTTGAAGAGCGCCGAGTAGCGCCCCTCGATGACGACCGCGGCAACCGGAAGCTCTGAAAGACGTTGCATCTGGAAGGAGAGCGTTCCGTCAGACAGGCAGGAGACGAAGTTCTCGAAGGCCTTGCGCTCGACCACCGCGAGCAGGGCATCGTCCGATCGCACTGCGTAGTCACCTGCTGAAAGGGCCACCCGCTCGGTCTCGACACCTCTGCCGGCGAAGCGATACGGGTAGCGCTCTCTCGTGTCGATCGTGATAGCAAAGCCCCCAACCGCTGCGCGGGCGCGCGGGACCCTCGCTCCGGGGTTCGCAGCCCTCGCGGCCTTCTGCGTCTGCCAGAAGATCGTCGGGCGCCCCCGGGTTTCGGTAAAGACGAACTGGGAGCGGGCCAAGCGTGGGCGATCAAGCACCAAGTCGATCAGCGGTCCGCGCCTGCGGCAAGAGACAACCGAGGTCTCCTCGAGGATCTCAGCGCCCTCCGGCCAGCCGCCCTCGAAGGGATGGCAGTAGATCCTGGCTGCTCTTGGCCACCTATCGCGCGCCTTGAGCACCAGGCCACCTCCGAGGGGGAGCCTGAGGAGAAAGGGCAGCTTGGTGTCCTACTCGGGGTTTCGGGCGATGACGAAGATCTGCCGCACGTCGGTGCTCGCGCTCATCTTGCCATCGTCCCTTGGTTGGCGGACACATCGCCGTGGGCCTCGTGTTCGTCGGTCGCCAGGACTTCGATTCGCCCCCTTGCCGGCCGATCCGTAGGATACGCGGGTGCTGCTCTCCCTTCTGTACCTCGTCCTGCGGGGTGTCTTTCGTCTCGCAGCCGATACCAGGGGTGAGCGGGACAAAGACGTCGAGATTCTCGTCCTTCGCCACCAACTGAAGGTTCTTCAGCGAAGAGCAGGCCGCCCGCGGCTTCGACGGATGGATCGGGTCCTGCTCGCGGCCGCGGCACGGGTTCTCCCTCGGGATCGATGGACATCGTTTGTGGTCGCGCCGCAGACGCTTCTTCGCTGGCACCGCGAGCTCGTGCGGCGCAAGTGGACCTACCGCGCGAAGCGCACCGGGCGTCGGCCGATCGACCCCGAGGTCCAAGAGCTGATCCTTCGCATGGCAAGGGAGAACCCCGGTGGGGATGCGTGAGGATCCAAGGCGAGCTTCGAAAGCTCGGCCTTCGGGTCGGGGCGACGACCATCAGGGCGCTTCTTCGCCGCCGTGGCCTCGGACCGGCACCGAGACGGAGCGGACCGAGCTGGTCGGAGTTCCTGCGTGCTCAGGCCCACGGCATCCTCGCCTGCGATTTCTTCACCGTGGAGACGGTCTTTCTCAGGACGCTCTACGTCCTCTTCTTCATCGAGCTCGGCACCCGCAAGGTGCACATCACCGGCGCGACGACGAATCCGGATGCGTCGTGGGTCACCCAGCAGGCACGAAACCTCGCCTTCGACCTTGACGATACCCAGGCACCCGCACGCTTCCTCATCCGCGATCGAGACTCCAAGTTCACCCGCTCGTTCGACGAGGTGTTCGCAACCGAAGGTGCCCAAGTCATCCTCACCCCGATCCGCGCGCCGAAGGCCAACGCATTTGCAGAGCGATGGGTTGAAACGGTGCGCTCAGAGTGCCTCGACTGGACGCTCGTCTTGGGCCGTCGACATCTTGATCAGGTTCTTCGCGCCTACGTCGGGCATTACAACGCCGAGCGTCCACATCGCGGGCTCGATCTTGGGGCGCCGAACGCGCCTCAATTCAACGGGCAGCCCGCTTCCCTAAAGGAGATCCGCAGACGAGACGTGCTCGGCGGACTCATCCACGAGTACTACGCGCCAGCTGCATGATGAAACCTGAGTTTCCGCGCCCCACAGGCTGCTCTTGTGGCGTGGTCTAGGACTTCACGACCGCTCGATCCCACAGCTGCCGTAGCGAGCGCGCGTAACGTTCGGGTTCAGCGCGGTGCGGCGGATCGAAGTGATTG
>JAYUAK010000254.1:0-1668 GCA_043741335.1 Actinomycetota bacterium | reverse complement strand
GCCCGTACGCCCGGATGCGTCCGGGGACGAAGCTCGCCGACGGTTCCAAGATCGGATCGTTCGTCGATATCAAGAACGCCAACGTCGGCAAGGGGTCGAAGGTGCCGCATCTGTCGTATGTGGGGGACACCGATATCGGCAAGGATGTGAACGTCGGCGCGGGCACGGTGACCGTGAACTTCGACGGGTATCGCAAGCAACGGACCGTGATCGGCGATGGGGCGAGCATCGGCTCCGATACGATGTTGATCGCACCGGTCACGGTGGGGCGGAACGCGAACACGGGGGCGGGCTCGGTGATCACGCAGGATGTTCCGGCGGGCGCGCTCGCCGTGGAGCGGAGCGAGCAGACGAACGTTCAGGGGTACCGCAAGCGCAAGGACGCGCAGCATCGCACGCGCAAAGGCGAGAGCTGAGGGGAGCGCTGTGGAGATCATCACGAAGAAGCGGATGATGCTGTTCACCGGCACCATCCATCCGGCACTGGGCAATGAGATCGCCGATTGTCTAGGGATCCCGGTGAGCGAATCCGAGATCCGGCGGTTCGCGAACACCGAGCTCTATTTCCGCGCGAAGGAGAGCGTCCGCGGCGCCGACTGCTTCATCATCCAGACCCACTACGAGCCGGTGAACGAAGCGATCATGGAACAGCTCATCATGATCGACGCGATGAAGCGGGCTTCGGCCAAACGCATCACCGCGGTGATCCCGTACTACGGCTACTCGCGGCAGGACCACAAGGCGCTGTCGCGCGAGCCGATCAGCGCCAAGCTCGTGGCCGACATGCTGACGGTCGCCGGTGCCGACCGGATCGTCTCGGTCGACCTGCACTCGGGCCAGATCCAGGGCTACTTCGATGCCCCGTTCGACCACCTGACGGCGCTCCCGATCCTCTCCGACTACCTCGAGAACACGCTCGGCCTCTCCGGCGACGATCTCGTGATCGTGGCGCCGGACGCCGGTCGTATCAAGACCGCCGAGGTGCTGCGCAAGTATCTCCACGCAGACCTGGCTTTCCTCTACAAGCGGCGTTCGAAGACCGAAGCCCACAAGATCGAGGAGATGGCGGTCGTCGGCGAGGTGGACGGGCGACCGTGCGTGCTGGTCGACGACATGATCGACACGGCGGGCACGGTTGCCAAGGGCGCGGAGGCGTTGCAGGCCCAAGGCGCCGGCCCGATCTATGCGGCCGCGACCCACGCGATCTTCTCGGGGAAGGCGCGGCAGTCGCTCGAGGAGTCGGCCATCCAGGAGGTCGTCGTCACCAACACGGTCCCGATCCCTGCGGAACGGCAGTTCGACAAGCTGAAGGTGCTCTCGATCGCACCGCTGATCGCGATGGCGCTCCGAGCGGTCTTCGAAGACAGCTCGGTCAGCGAGATCTTCCGCGGCGACAACCAGATCTAGTCTGAGGCGGACTAGCTGTTCGCGCGATGGGGCTATTGACCGCTGGAGCCCGACGATCCGATTGCGCTCGTCGAACCCTGGTCCCTCCAGGTGATCGGTTGACTCGGGAACGGCTCGGAGCCGTCGGCGGCCAGGAAGCGCATCGTGCCGGCGCCGGACCCGGTCAGTGGGACCACGCAGAACCGAACCCCTCTCGCCATTAACTCGGGGATCAGTGGGGGTCGACGCAGATCCCCGCGAAGGTCCCGCCCAAGTGGCCGT
>JAYUAK010000253.1:0-4189 GCA_043741335.1 Actinomycetota bacterium | reverse complement strand
CGAGATCAATGACGGAGATGTCTACCTATGCAATGACCCCTACCGCGGCAACACTCATGTCGGCGACCTTGTTACGGCATGCCCGGTCTTCATCGATGGGCAGCACGTGTTCTGGGCGGCGACTCGTGGTCACCAGATGGACACAGGCGCTTTCGTCCCGTCCAGCGTCACCGCCGAGGCGCAGAACGTCTGGCAAGAGGGCCTGACGATCCCGCCGCTCAAGCTCCACGACGCCGGCGTCCCGCGCCCTGATGTCCTCGACCTCTACCTCTCGAACATGCGCTACCGCGATGCGCTCGAAGGGGACCTTCTGGCGCAACTCGGATCGATCGAGAAGGGCCGTCAGCGCTTGATCGAGTTCTGCGCCGAGTACACGACTGATGTCGTCAACCAGTATGTCGAGGAAATGATCGCCTACGCCGACCGCCGGATGGCTGAGGTCATTCGAACGATGCCGGACGGCGAATATCACGGCGAAGGCTGGGTTGACAGCGACGGTACTGACAAGCTCAACATCCCGATTCGTGCCAAGGTGACGATCTACGACGACCGGATCACCGTCGACTACAGCGAGAGCGGCGAGCAGGCAGCTGGTGGCTTGAATGGGTCTGAGGGTACGAGCCGTGCAGCTGCCGCGATCCCGTTTCTCTACTACGTCGACCCGGACATTCCCCATAACGATGGCTGCATTCGGCATATCGACGTCGTGCTGCGCGAAGGAACGATCTGCCATCCGCGTTTTCCGGCCTCGACCTCTGCGGCGACCATCGTCCCGTCGGACATGATGCAAGACGCCATCAACAAGGCGATGGCTGCCGCGGTACCGGAACTCGTGATCGCGGGCAGTTGCCGTTGCGGGAACGTGCCTCAGTTCTCTGGTATCGACGAGGCGGCAGGCGAGCCCTGGGGCGTGATGTTCTTCAACAACAGTGGCGGTTCGGGAGCTGTCAACGGCTTCGACGGCTGGCCACTTTGGGAGAGCCAGGCTGCGGCCGGTGCGCTAAAGGATCAACCGATCGAGCAGATCGAGCTTCTCTACCCCCTGATCGTCGAGCAGTGGGAGATCGAGCCCGACTCGATGGGCTTCGGACAGTGGAACGGCGGTCCCGGAAACAGGTTCGTTGTACGGCCGATCGCAGGCGGCGCCGAATGCATCACTTTTGGCGACGGCTGCGCAAATCCGCCGCACGGTGTTCTCGGAGGAACCTTTGCGATCGGAGGTGGCCAATACGTGGAAGGCGTGGCCGCAGGAAAGCGCCGCTTCGTGGGCGCGTCGGGCCACCTGCACATCGCCGCCGGCGAGGTCTGGGTCGGCGTGTCGACAGGGGGCGGCGGATACGGCAACCCGTTCGACCGCGACCCGGAACGGGTTCGACGAGATGCCGCTGACGGCATCGTCAGTCGGCAGGCCGCGCACGACATCTTCGGCGTGGCGCTCACAGAGGACGAGAGCGGACGCCTTGTCCTCGACGTCCAAGAGACTGGCGCTCTCCGTGCCGAGCTACGAAAGCGGCCAGGGCCTCTCGTCAGCCCAACCACACCCGGTGCGTCCACGTGGATCAAGGACAACATGGAGCCCGGCGACGAGTATCTCCTCAATCCGACGTAGGGGTGGTGAACCTGATGGTGCTTGCTGACATTTCCGACGAGACGCGGGTCGATCCGATCACGTTCTCGGTGTTCATGAGCCGCTTCGAGAGCATCGCCACTGAGATGACTCTGACTCTCGAGCGGTCCGCCTGGACGTCGATTCTGGCGCTCTGTCGCGACTTCTCCTGCGCAATCTACGACTCAGTGCCGCGGCAGATCTGCATGCTCGACGCGATCCCCGTGCACACCACCTCGTTGCAGCTCGTCCTGCGAGAAATCGCCGAGGCGTTCGCGGGAGGTATCAACGACGGCGACGTCTTCCTCTGTAACGACCCGTTTCGTTCGAACACTCACATAGGGGACCTCGTCACCGCAGCACCGGTGTTTGCCGAAGGGCGTCACCTCTTCTGGGCCGTCACTAAAGGTCACCAGATGGACACGGGCGCCTTCGTCGCTTCGAGCGTTACCGCGGCTGCAGAGAACGTCTGGCAGGAGGGTCTAACGATTCCGCCACTCAAGCTCGTTGACGCTGGCCGGATGCGGCGCGATCTGCTCGAGCTCTACCTCGCCAACGTCCGCTACCGCGAGCTCTTAGAAGGTGACCTGCTGGCTCAACTCGGCTCGATCGAGAAGGGCCGGCAGAGACTCATGGAGTTCTGTGCCGAGTACGGCACCACTGAAGTCGAGCGATATGTCGACGAGATGATCGCGTACGCAGACCGGCGGATGGCGGAGGAAATCACATCGATGCCCGATGGCGAATACGAGGGAGAAGGCTGGATCGACAGCGACGGGCACGAGATCGAGCACATCCCGATCAAGGTCAAGGTCACAATCGCGGGCGATCGCGTCCTTGTTGACTATTCGGGCAGCGGACCACAGGCCCGCGGTGGCGTTAACGGCTCCCTCGCCACGACGCAGGCCGCGGGCGCGATTCCGTTCCTCTATTACATCGATCCCGACATCCCGCACAACCATGGCTGCATCGCGCACATCGACGTAACAGCCGAGCAAGGAACGATATGCTGGGCGCGCTTTCCCGCCTCGACGTCCGTCGCGACGATTGTGCCGTCCGACATGATGCAGGACGCGATCAACAAGGCGATGGCGTCGGCAATCCCGCACCTCGTTCCAGCCGGCGGGCCACGCTGCGCGAACATTCCACAGTTCGCAGGCGTCGATCCGGCAACTGGCGAGGCTTGGGGCGCAATGCTGTTCAACAACTGCGGCGGTTCGGGAGCTGCCCGCGGCGCCAACGGCTGGCCTCTCTACGCCAACCTTGCAGCAGCCGGCGGCCTAAAGGCGCAGTCGATCGAGCAGATCGAACTTCTGTACCCGCTATTCATCGGGCACAACGAGATCGAGCCAGACTCGATGGGCTTCGGGGAATGGAACGGCGGCCCCGGTACCCGGCTGGCGGTCAGTTCGACCGCGGGCCCCACCGAAGTAATCACGTTCGGCGATGGCTGCTCGAACCCGCCGCACGGTGTTCTCGGAGGAACGGCCGCAATCGGAGGCGGTCAGTACGTGGAGAATTCGACTACCGGCAAGCGCCGCTTCGTCGGCGCGTCAGGTCACCTGCTGATTGGGCGCGACGAGGTATGGGTCGGCGTCTCCACCGGGGGAGGCGGCTACGGAAGCCCGCTAGAGCGAGACGCAGAGGAAGTTCGACGCGACGTTGCGAACGGCGTCGTGAGTCTCGGCTCGGCCAGAGATATCTTCGGCGTCGTCTTGACGGCGACGGAGACCCTGCTTTCACTCGACGTCGAAGCGACAAGAAAGCTGCGGGAGCAACTGGATGTGCAGCCGCGTCCGCTTGTTGATCCGACGACACCTGGTGCATCGACGTGGATCACCGACAACATGACGGAGGGCGATGAGTTCCTCCTAAACCCCACTATCTAGCTGCCTAGCCGCGGAACGACTGGAGGAACTTCGTGTATCGGATTGGAGTTGACATCGGCGGGACATTTACCGACTTCACCGTCGTCGATGACCGCGGCGACATCATCGTCTGGAAGGAACCGACAACGCCCGACGATCCCACACGGGCGATCTCGAGTGGCCTCGAGGCGATCGCGGAAAACCTCGGCCAGCCGGTCAGGGAATTCCTCGGCTCGACCGGCCTCTTCGTCCACGGCACGACCATCGCCACAAACACCGTGCTCCAACGAAACGGGCCGACAGTCGGCCTGCTCGCAACGCGCGGATTCCGGGACGTGCTGTACCTCCGTGACGGATTCAAACCAGACCGGTTCAACATCCGCATGGAACATCCGCGCGAGTTCGTCGACCGAGCGCTGCGGGTCGGGATCACCGAGCGGATAGACAAGAACGGCAAGGTGCTGACGCCGCTGGCAGAGAACGAGGTCCGTGAAGCGGCCGCGAAGTTCCGGAGCCTAGGCGTGTCTGCGATTGCGGTCGCCTACCTCTGGGCAATGGCGAACCCGGAACACGAGAATCGGACTGCCGAAATCCTCGCTGAAGAGCTGCCAGGCGTCCATGTCGTATGCGGGGCCGAAGTGCTACCCGAGATCCGTGAATGGGAGCGAACTTCGGCAACGGCACTTAGTGCCTACCTCCTGCCGGGAATTGATGA
>JAYUAK010000252.1:0-1674 GCA_043741335.1 Actinomycetota bacterium | reverse complement strand
CCCTCCGTAGACTCATCCGCGTGCCCGAGCCATTTGACGCCGTCCTGCTGGATCTTTACGACACCATAGTGTGGAGCAAATGGTTCGCCATGCGGGATCAGTTCGCGGTGCGGATCGGCGGAGGCGTCGACGGACGGTTGCTGCAGAAGGCGTTCGAAGCGACCCGACCGGCGCGTGGGGTGGGAGCCCATCCCGACGTCGAGGGCGACATCGATGCCGTGCTGGTCGCCGCGGGTGTTGAGCCGGAACCCGGGCTGGTCCGCGATCTGGTGGAGTTGGAACGTGCGCATCTGGCAACCGACGTTCGGCTCTACGACGACGTCGTCCCCGTGGTCACCGAGCTGCGGGAGCGCGGCGTCAAGACGGCGCTCGTCAGCAACTGCTCGCACTCGACCCGGCCGATCGTCGAGCGACTCGGTTTGGAGCAGCTCTTCGACGAGGTCATCCTGTCGTTCGAAGTCCGCGTGATGAAGCCAAACGCGGCCATCTACCAGATCGCGCTGCAACGGCTGGGAGGCGTCGACCCCTCGCGCGCGGTGTTCGTCGACGACCAGCCGGGGTACTGCGACGGCGGCTCGGCGATCGACCTTGCGACGCGCTTGATCCTGCGGCCGAACGAGGACACACCGTCCGACACGCATGGTCATCAGGTCGTGACCGATCTCCGCCCGCTCCTGTAACGTCCGCTCCATGGGCCACAAGGGCGAGGCGAGCCCCGAGAAGTTCCCGAGCAAGCTCTACGAGAAGGACCTCCTGCGGCTCCAAGAGGAGCTCGTGAAGATGGAGGAGTGGGTCGCGAGCATCGGCGTCCGCGTCGTCGCGATCTTCGAGGGACGTGACGCAGCCGGCAAGGGCGGCACGATCAAACGGATGACCGAGCACATGAACCCGCGGATCACGAAACATGTAGCGCTTCCGAAGCCGACCGAGCGACAGACGACTCAGTGGTACTTCCAGCGGTACGTCGAACAGCTGCCCGCGGCCGGCGAGATCGTGCTGTTCGACCGCAGTTGGTACAACCGCGCGGGAATCGAGCACGTGCTGGGGTTCTGCACGCCGGCCGAGTACTACCGGTTCCTCCGTCAATGCCCGATCTTCGAACGGCTGCTCGTCGAGGACAGCATCATCCTGATCAAGTACTGGTTCTCGGTGAGCGACGAGGAGCAGGAGCGCCGGTTCGAGGCCCGCATCACCGACCCGATGCGCCGGTGGAAGCTCTCGGAGACCGATCTGTATTCGCGCACGAAATGGGTCGACTATTCGCGCGCGAAGGACGAGATGTTCGTCCATACCGACATCCCCGAAGCGCCGTGGTACGTGGTCGATGCCGACAACAAGAAGAAGGCGCGGCTGAACTGCATCGCGCACCTGCTCTCGAAGATCCCCTACGTGGACAAACCGGAACCGACCATCGAGCTTCCCGATCGGCAGCACGACGACGGCTACGTCCGACCTCCGCGCGACCTGTATACCTACGTCCCCGACCACGCCGCGGGGATCCTCGCAAAGCACGAGACTGATAACTAGTCTGGTTCAGACTAGTTATGCGAGGTCGGCGAACGCTTCAGCCACGGACTTGCGGATCCCGGTGACGAACGGGATCTCTTCCTTCGTGTAGAGACGAGCCTTCGCGTCACGCAGACGGCGGATGCAGTCGACGAGCGTGTCGGCGCG
>JAYUAK010000251.1:0-9740 GCA_043741335.1 Actinomycetota bacterium | reverse complement strand
GATCCATCACCCGCCCTTGCGCTGCGAATCGATCCAGCAGCGCCTCCGCATCATCAAGTCGGCCGAGAGCGATCAAGGACTCGATCTCGTCGGGGATGCAAGGAATGACGCCCGGCTCAGCCGAGCCCATTCGCTGGAGGTATTCCACAACCGGTTCGAGGTGTTCGTGGGCCCGCTCGTAGTTGGCGAGCGAGACCTCGAGGAACCCGAGCACCGCCCTGTTCCAATTGGCATTGAACGCGTCGTCGTTGGACAGCGCCAACGTGATCCCTTGGTTCGCATGGCTTCGGGCGACGTCGACCTCCCCCAAGTGGGCGGCGGCGAGCGCCTGGTTGAAGAGCACGACGTGACTCTGGGTCTGCGTCCGGCCGGATTCGACCACGGTCTCCATGGCCTCGGCCGCGTAGTCGGCAGCGATCTGCCACCTCCCGGCCCGGCACTCCAGATCCGTCAGGTAGCACAGGACCTCCTGGCGGACCGTGTACATCGCGCGTCGTTCGTACTCCGCCAGTTCGTGGTGGAACAGTGTTCTCGCCGCGTCCAGCTGGCCGGACCACATCATCTGGAGCCCAAGCATCGATCGCGGAGTGGTGTAGACGGAAGTCTCGGTCCAGGATGCTTTGCTCTGCATACCAAGGTCCTGGAGCTTCACCGCCTCGGTCATGAGGTCTTCCGCCCGGCGGCCCAACAAGAACTCGACCATACCGAGGGTGGACAGGGCGTCGCTTCGGACGCCTGGGTCAGTGATCCGATCCGCGCACTCGACGGAGGTCGTCGCATGCTCAAAGGCCTCGGCAAGATCGCCCTGGTAGATGTCGACCCAGGCCAGATTCACATGGATGCTGGCGAGGAGCTCGGAGTCATCACCCGCTTCGGGCAGCGCCCGCTCGAGCGACCTTCGCACTCCCTCCTCCAAGTTCATCCAGCTCATCGACGACAGCAGGACGAGGATCTCGGCGCGCCCCGGGCCGGGAGGCGACGAAGCGACGGCTTCCTCCAGCAGAGCAACCGCACGGATCGCGTCGCCGGCGTCGAAGTGGTATCCGGCCGCTTGCATCCTTCGCCGTCTAATCGCTTCCTCTTCTCCCAACGGTGTAAGGTGCATGGCCAGCTCCACCAACTCCGCTGCAGCGCCGGGAGCACCCCGCGCCCGAGCGTGGCGAGCCGCTTCGTCCAGCGCTCGCGCCACTTCCCGGTCTGGGTCGATCGTTGCGAGGGCGAGGTGCCGCGCCCGTTCCTCGGGGTCTGGGACGAGCTCCGCCAAGCGGCCATGGAGATCGCGTCTCGATCGCGGCGAGGCTGCCGCGTAGACGGTCGATCCGAGAAGCGGATGAGTGAAGCGGATCTGCCCGCCGTCTCGACGGATGATGTCGGCCTCCTCCGCCTTCGCGAGGTTGGACAGAACTTGGTCCCTCCGACCGGTCGCCGCAATGACGAGCTCCTCGGTCGGCCGAGCGGACGCCGCGATGGCGAGTAGCGATCGGGCAGCTGTTGATGGAAGCGTCGCGAGCCGTGCCCCGAGCAATCGCTGGAGGTCTTCTGGCACCGGCAGAGGCTCGCTTGGGTCCGGACGGGCACCCTGCCGCAAGAGGGCCCGGACCATCTCCAAGGCGTAGAACGGGTTCCCGCCGGAGATCGCGTGGAGCCGAGCGACGAGTGGTCGAGGCAGGTCTGCTCCGAGGCGATCTCGAAGCACCGCGCCCAGGACCTTCTCCTCCATCGGACCCACATTCACGTCCTGCAGCGGGACCTCGGACATGGCACGCGTCAGGACGGTTGGGATCGGCAGACCGGCCCTCGCCGAAGCCAGGATCCCGATGCGCTCGTCGTGAAGCCGATGGATGGCGAACGCGAGCACTCGAGCGGACGAGGGGTCGATCCAGTGGACATCGTCGGTGGCAATGACGATCGGCGCCGATGCCGCCAGGGATCGAAGCACCCCGAGCACCGCCATCGATACCGCTTGCTGATCAGGGGGCAGTCCGTCAGCCTCGGTCCGTAGGAGCGCGATCTCGATCGCCCTCCGTTGGGGAGCGGGCAGGTCGGGCAGAGCGGAATCAAGCTCCTCCTGGAGCAGGTCGCCGAGGGCGGAGTAGGAGAACGTGGTCTCCGTCTCGACCGGGCGCGCGGAAAGCACCGTGAGGCCCCGCCGCTGCGCCCTTCCGATCGCCTCCCGCCAAAGGGTCGTCTTGCCGATCCCGGCCTCGCCCCGGAAGAGCAGCCCGCAGGGGCGGTCGGAAGCGGTGTCGATGAATCGCGATACCTGGGCGAGCTCCCCGTCTCGGCCGAGGAGATCGTCGATCACTCCTGGCATCCGTTCCCCGCATCGGTAGGAGCCTCAGATGGTACGCACCGGGGCGCGTCGAGGGAACCCGTGGTAACACCCTTCTCAGGTCACGCAGGATCTGCCTCGCCGCGTTCGCGCCTGGTCTACGGGCGAGCCGCCTCCCGGGCGCCACTCAGATCGACGGAGTGGAGGCGGCGAACCACATATCGAGGTTGCTGAGATCCAAGCCTTGCATGTTCGCTCCAGTGAATCTCGCTCGGAGCGACAACGCATCCCGGAGGTTGGTTCCGCGGAGGTCGGTGTGGCTCATATTGGCGTTGGTGATTGCCGCCTGATCCAGGTCTGCATTGACGAGCGTCGCGTTGGTCAGATCGGCGAGAAGAAGGCTGGTGAAGCTCAGGGCGGCACGGTGCAGTCTCTTCCGACGGCGGGGGGTGGGGTAGTGGTCGGAGCGGCAGCGCAGGTGATGTTTCCACTCTGGTCGAAGCCCGTCACAAGCTCGACGTGCGTTCCCGCGCCGAGCTCGTTCGGAGAGTCGCCGGGTTGACGTAAGTCCCCGGAGAGCGTCCTGTTTGAGACATCAGGGGTTTCGCGGCGCGGACGGACCATCGTCCGGCGATCATTCGCTTCGCGGAACCGGAAGAACGACCACGTAGCCTAGCCACGCCATGTTCCCGTCCGCGACGTCATCGTCATAGGACGTCGGCGTCCCCCACCCCTTCCCGAGTCCTAGGGCTCGTCGTCGGGCGGTTTGGGCGGCTCGCCCCGGTACATGCGCCACAGGACGAGCGAGGACACGAGCGCTCCTCCCCCGATCACGCCGACGAGCCACCATCTGTTCCGAGCCAACGCGCTCAGGCACCCTTCCGGGCCCGCGCAAGGGGGCCAGGCAAGGGCCAGCGCGACGCAGAAGACGGCGACCAACAGAGCGAACAGGAGCACCGCTCGCATCCCTCGACGCTACTCCCTTCGGAGGGACCGTTCACGCGGGAGGCTCGCGAGGGGACCGGACCATCGTGCGTTCGTTGGGCGCCTCGAAGCCGAATCTCGCGTACAGCGCGTGCGCGTCGCGGGTGCCGAGATACCACTGGAGATCGCGGTGTTCGGGAGACTCGACAGCCTCCTTCACGAGCTCCACCCCCACACCTCGGCCGCGGTATCCGGGGAGCACGAACACGTCGCCGAGCCACGCGACGCTCGATCCGTCAGACACGATGCGACAGAACCCCACCAGCGCCACGCCGTCGTAGGCAGCGATCACGCGTGTCGACTCGCGCACCAGTCGTTCGATCGTCTCCCGCGAACGCCCGCGGACCCAGTACGCCTCCTCAGACAGGAATCGGTGCACGGCGTCCACGTCGACGCGGTCGCGATCGTCGTCGAGCTCCAAGCCGTCGGACAGCTCGCGTCGCATGCTCAGTAGGTGAGTCCCAGCCGGCGGTGTTGTAAGGCTGGCAACGTCTGGCGGATGTGCCGGAGCTCGGTGAGATCCAGGTCGGCGAACCACACGCCGTCGCCCTCGTCCGGCGCACGCACGAGGACACGGCCCCACGGATCCACCGCCATCGAGTTCCCGAAGGAGCGCCGGCCCTTCTCCGGGTCGCCGAACGTCCCCCACTGCCCGGGCGCCACCACGAAGCACTGGTTCTCGATAGCGCGGGCGCGTAGCAACACCTCCCAATGGTCCTTCCCGGTCGCGTATTGGAACTGCGCCGGAACGAACAACACTTCGGCGCCCAAGACCATCAGCCCGCGGTAGAGCTCCGGGAAGCGCAGGTCGTAACAGATCGACAGCCCCACCCGCCCGACATCCGTCTCATGCGTGACGAGCTGCTCCCCCGGCGTGAACGTCGCGGATTCGCGGAACGGCGGTTGGCCGGGAAGCTCCACGTCGTACAGGTGGATCTTGCGGTACCGGGCGATCAGCTCGCCCGTCCGGTCGATCAGCGCAGACGTGTTGAAGATGTGGTCGCCGTCGGATTCGAAAACGCTACCCGCGAGCACCCACATCCCGCGGTCGCGCGCGATGGTTGCCAAACGTTCGGTGGTCGGACCGGGCACCGGCTCGGCTGCCGCTCGGCGACCGGCACGCGAGCCGAGGTACGTGAACGTCTCTGGGAGCGCGGCGATGTCGGCACCACCGTCGGCGGCTTGGTTGAGCATGCGCTCGGCCGTCGCGACGTTGGACTCCACGTCTTCGCCCGAACGCATCTGACACAGCGCGACTCGCATGGCGTCAGTCTATGGAGCGACCACGGCGTTGCGGATACCGTCGAGCGAATCGGGGTTCTCGAGGCTCGAAAGGTCACCCGGGTCCTTGCCGATCGCTGTTGCGCGGATCGCGCGGCGGACGATCTTCGCGCTGCGCGTCTTCGGAAGCTCCTCGACAAACACCACACGCGCCGGTTTGAACGACTTGCCGAGCTGGTCGGCGACGATCGCGCGCAACTCCTTCGCGAGCGCGTCCGTTCGCTTCGTCCCCGGCCTCACGACAACGAAGCACCAGATCGCCTCGCCCTTGACCTCGTGCGGAACGCCCACTGCGGCGGACTCGACCACGGCCGTATGCGACGCGAGTGCGCTCTCGACCTCGGCCGGTCCCAATCGCTTGCCGGCGATGCTCAACGTGTCGTCGGAGCGCCCGTGCAACGACCAGAAGCCGTCCTCGTCGATGCTCGCCCAGTCTCCGTGCACCCAGACGCCGGGGAACCGTCGCCAATACGTCTCGAGGTACCGCTCGTCATCACCCCAGACCCCGCGCGTCATGGCCGGCCACGGCTGCTTGCACACGAGCTCGCCCACCTCGCCGCGAGGCACCGGCTTCCCGTCCGGACCCCAGACGTCGATGTCCATCCCGAGCGCAGGACCGCGAAGCGTGCAGGGCTTCAGCTCGGTGATCGGAAGTGGCGAGAGGAAGCACGCGCCCACCTCGGTGCCACCCGAGATGTTGATGATCGGGCAACGGTCGCCGCCGACCTCCTTCATCAGCCAGCGATAGGGATCGGGGTTCCAGGGCTCACCCGTCGAGGCGAGCACTCGGAGCGACGAAAGGTCGTGCGCGCGAACGGGTTCGGTGCCCGATGGGATCAGCGCGCGGATCAACGTTGGCGAGACGCCGAGCGTGGTGATGCCGTGACGTTCCACCGTCGCCCAGAGTCGGTCGGGCCCGGGGAAGTTCGGCGCGCCTTCGGTGAGCAGCACCGTCGAGCCCAGGGCGAGCGCTCCGACGATCGCCCACGGGCCCATGATCCAGCCGAGGTCCGTCACCCAGTGCAAGACCTCGTCCGGATGCAAGTCCACCTGATACGAGACCTCCTCCGCGATCTTGACCAGGAAGCCCGCGTGCACGTGCAGGACGCCCTTCGGCTTCCCGGTCGTACCGCTCGTGTATCCGATGAACAACGGGTGCTCGCTGTCGAGCGGCTCGGTGTCGAAGTGGCCGGGCTGTGCCGCGAGCAGCTCCTCCCAGCGAACGTCCCGCTTCGCGTTCCAGGGCGTGCCGGCGTCCTCTAGTCTGTTCCAGACTAGTAGCCGTTCGACGCATACCGCTTCATCGGCGGCGCGGTCCGCGATCTGTTTCATCGGGACGGATTGACCGCGCCGGAGTGAGCCGTCGGCGGTGATCAGGATCTTCGCACCGGCGTCGGCCAAGCGGGCGGCGACGGCCTCGGGGCCGAATCCGCTGAAGATCGGAACCCAGATCGCGCCCAGCTTCGCGCACGCCATGACCGCGGCCACCGTCTCGATCGCCATCGGCAGGAAGATCCCCACTGTGTCGCGCTGCCCGACGCCGAGCGATCGCAGGCCGTGCGCCAGCCGGTCGGTCAGCTCGCGGAACTCGCGGTAGGTGACGCGGCGCACCTCGCCGTCCTCGGCCTCCCAGACGACGGCAACCGCCTCGGGCGTTCGATCCGCCCAGACGTCGACGCATTGGTGGGCCAGGTTCGTCTTGCCGCCGACGAACCAGGTGGCCCACTCGACGCCGCGCGACGTGTCCAGCACCTGCTCGTACGGCGTCAGGAACGAGATTCCCAGGTCGCGCACGACGGCGTCCCAGAACCACTCGATGTCACCGACCGAGCGGTCCACGAGCTCCTGATAGGTCTCGATGCCGTGCGTTCGCATGAATCGCGTGATGTTCGCCCGCTCGATGTACTCGGGCGAGGGCGACCACAGGACGTCCTTCATGCGGACACGGTATAACCCTGGAGATGGAGCCGCGGGTCGGAGTGGTCGGGGTCGGCTGGTCCGGCTTTTCTCCCACCACGCCCGGCGTCTCGTACAAGGAGCTGATGTTCGAGGCCGCGCGGGTCGCCTACGCGGACGCCGGCCTCGAGCCACGACGCCAGATCGACTCGTTCGTGTGCGCCTCCGAGGACTTCGAAGAGGGCACCAGCATCTTCGACGAGTACGTCCCAGACCAGCTGGGAGCCGTGCAGCGGCCCGTGCAGACCGTGGCCTCCGACGGGCTGTTCGCGATCGCAACCGCGGTGATGCTGATCCGGTCGGGTATCGCAAGAACCGTTGCGGTCGAGGCGCATTCGAAGGCGTCCGACGTGATCTCGCACGGTCGGATCGAGCGCTTCGCGCTCGATCCGGTGCTCAACCGGCCGTTGGGGGTTCCGGCGCTCGCGGTCGCGGGGTTGGAGATGCGCCGGTACCTCCACGAGAGCGATCGCACGGTGGATGACTGCGCTGCCGTCGCCGCTCGGAACCGCGAACACGCCCGAACCAACCCTCGCGCCTCCTACGCCGACGTGGCCGATCCGACCCCGCTCTTCGATCCGCTCACGAGCGAGCAGGCCGCGAGGAGCGCCGATGGTTGCGTCGTGGTGGTGCTGGCCGGGGAGGATCGTGGCCGGCACGCCGCGGTCTGGATCGACGGGGTCGGCTGGAGCCAGGACGCGCCGAGCCTGGAGAGCCGAAACTGGGGTGAGGCGATCGCGGCGCGGCGCGCGGGCGAGATGGCGTATGCACAGGCGGAGGTCGGCCCGCGCGACGTGGACCTCGCGGAGGTCGACGACACGTTCGCGTACAAGCAGCTGCAGCACCTGGACGCGCTCGGGCTGCAGGACCTGGACGCCGATCGCGTGAATCGCTCCGGGGGGGCGCTCGGCGAAGGCTATCTCCACGAGGCGAACGGCCTCGCGCGATTCCTGGCCTGCGTCGAACAGCTCCGCGCCGGCGAAGGTCGTGTCGGCGTCGTGCAATCGTGGCGCGGCGTCCCGAGCTCGTCGGCGGCCGTCGTGGTCGTGCGGGGAGCGGGATAGTGGATCGCGCCGACCTCGTCTACTTCTTCGTGACCGATATGGATCGCGCGATCGCGTTCTACAGCGACGTGCTGGGCTTGGAGCTCGCGTACCGGACGGGGGACGAATGGGCGCAGCTCGGCGCGGGTCCCATCCAGCTCGGTCTGCACGGCGCAGGTGCGGGTCCGGCACGTCCCGGCGGGACGCTCGCGTTCACGGTCACCGACCTCGACGCGGCGAAGATGAAGCTCACATCGGATGGCGTCGAGGTCGGACACGAAGGTGGCGGAGAAGGACGCGGCCCCCGGTTCGTGGAGTTCACCGATCCCGACGGCAACGTGCTCGCACTGTTCGAGTATGAGGAGCACGCATGACGGGGCGTCGCGTCGCCGTGATCGGCGCGGGTATGACGCAGTTCGTCCGCCGCGCGCAGGAAACCGGCAAGGAGCTCTCGTGGCAGGCGGCCAGCTCCGCGCTTGAGTCGTGCGAGCTCTCGCTCGCCGACATCGACGTCGTCTGCGCGACAAGCGCGCCCGACGCGTTCGACGGCGTGCACCGCAAGGGCGATTACCTGGCGGACGGCTGCGGCGCGGTCGGCAAGCCGTACATCCGCACGTACGTCGGCGGCGGTTCCGGCGTGTTCGCGCCGATCCAGGGGTGGTACACGGTCGCGTCCGGCATGGCCGACATCGCGCTTGTCGTGGCCGAGGAGAAGATGTCGTCCTGCCAGCCGCATCCCCAGGGTGCGTTCCTCACGATCTTCGACAACATCATCGAACGCCCGCTCGGGCCGAACCTGCTGTGGATCTTCGCGCTCGAGATGAACGCGTACATGCAGCGCTACGGGCTGGACAAGCGCGATATCGCGGCCGTCGCGGTGAAGAACAAGCGGAACGCGGCCGATCATCCCGCAGCGCTCCTGGGTCAGGCCGACATCACGATCGAGGACGTGCTGGCTTCCGAGGTGCTCGCGTGGCCCGTGCAGCGACTCGACGTCTCCCCCATCAGCGACGGCGCGGTCGCGATCGTGATGGCGTCGGAGGATGTGGCGCGCAGGTTGACGGACAAGCCGGTGTGGGTCGATGGCGTCGGCTGGAACCTGGACTCCACGTATTGGACGAACCGCGACCTGTCCTACCCCGAGTACGTCGAGAACGCGGCGCGCATGGCGTACGAGATGGCCGGGATCACCGAGCCGCGCAAGCAGATCCACATCGCCGAGCCGTACGACCCGTTCGACTACAAAGAGCTGCACCATTTGGAGGGACTGCAGCTCTTCGACAAGGGGAAGGCGCCGGAGGCGGCGCGTGACGGGGTGACCGCGCGCGACGGAGACCTGCCGTGCTGTCCTTCCGGCGGGCTGCTCGGCGTGGGCAATCCGATCGCTGCGGCGGGGCTCATGAAGGTGGCCGAGCTCTTCTGGCAGCTCCGGGGCGAAGCCGGCGCTCGTCAGGTTCCCGGAACTCCCGAGCGAGGGGTTGCACAGGCTTGGGGGGATCTGATGCAGGTGGGGACCGTTGTGGTGTTGGGGGCTGACGCGCGGCGGGGGGGTGGCGGCGACCCCGCTCCGCTTGCCCAGCCATCCCATACCCCGCTCCGCGGGGCCGCCCTCACTGCCCAACCTCTGTTGCCCGCCAGCCACCCGCTGTCAGACACCCAGTTTCATTCGGCCGTGGGTGCGGTGGACGACACGCTTGATGTCTCGTACTCATGGGATGCGGGGGAGGCTATGGGGGCGTTCCTGGAAGGCCTCAGGGATGGCCAGATCATGGCCACGTATTGCTCGTCGTGTGAGCGGACGTTGGTGCCTCCGCGGAAGTTTTGTGAGCGGTGTTTTCGGCCTACGGATCGGTGGGCGGAGGTGGAGGCGGTCGGTCTCGTGGAGACGTTCTCGATCTGCCATGTGTCGTGGGACATGCGGGCGTTGGATCCACCGGAGTTGCCTGCGGTGATCCGGCTGGATGGTGCGAGTCAAGGTGGGTTCCTGCACAAGCTGGGTGAGGTCGCGCCGGATGACGTGCGGATCGGGATGGCGGTCGAGGCCGTGTGGCGTCCGCTCGAGGAGCGAACGGGATCGATCCTGGACATCGCGTACTTCCGGCCGCGCGGCGGAGGCGGCGCCTGATGGCGCGGACCATCGACGGCGGGTTGCCGGTCGCGTTCCACTACACGCCGGGCGTGGGCAACACCGCGTTCTTCGAGGC
>JAYUAK010000250.1:0-4208 GCA_043741335.1 Actinomycetota bacterium | reverse complement strand
CTCCCCCCCAATCCGGGCGGTGTCCAAGCAGGTCCGGCCGTGAAGGACAGACGAACAGCACCCCGCCTTGGATGCGATCCGCCAGCTCTTCGAGGAGGTCCAGCAGAGCGAGGTCCGCCCAGTGGATGTCGTCGATGAGGGCGATGACGGGGCCGCTCACGGCAAGTGCCGAGAAGAACGCGCGCCACGCGGCGTGCGTTTCCGCGCGGACCTGCCGAGGCTCCATGGTGGCGAACGACGGAACGTCGAGCCCGACCGTGTACGCGAGGGCGGCGGCCACTCGAGCAGCATCCGGGGTGAGATCGCCGGTCAGCAACGGGATCGTCGTGGCGTCGATCTTGCGCCGAGCTGCCTCGGTGCTGTCGGTGTCCCGGATGGCGGCGTGCATCTTGAGGATCTCGGCTAGCGGCCAGTACGTGATGCCCTCTCCGTACGAGAGGCATCGCCCTCGCAGGACCTTGGCGTCGGACCCGAGTTGCCCGATCCCTTCCTGGACCAAGCGAGATTTGCCGACGCCCGCCGGCCCCAGGACGGAGAACAGGTGACAGACGCGATCGGCGATCACTTCGTCGAACGCCTGACGGAGCTGGCCGAGCTGACGGCTGCGCCCGACGAGCGGGGAATCCATCCGGCGAGCCGTCCCCGCAGCGCCGGCGTGCACCGACACCAACCGGTGCGCGATCACCGGCTCGGCCTTGCCCTTGGCCTGGAGCGGCTCGACCGGCTCCAGCACGGCGGCGTCCCGGACCAGGCGCGCGGTCGAGTCGGCGATCAGCACCTCGCCGGGCGGAGCTCCCTGCTCCAGACGGGCGGCCACGTTCACGGTGTCGCCGGTGATGAGCGCCTGCCGCGTGGAGGCGTCGCCCGCGACCACCTCGCCCGTGTTCACCCCGATCCGGCATTCGAGCGTGGCGCCGTGGTCGCGCTCGAGCTCTTTGTTCAGCAGTCGGAGGCCTTCGCGCATGTCGTCGGCGGCGCGCACGGCGCGAACCGCGTCGTCCTCGTGCGTCGTAGGGATCCCGAAGACCGCCATCACCGCGTCGCCGATGAACTTCTCGACCGTGCCGCCGTGCCGCTCGATCGCCCGGGTCATGGTGTCGAAGTAGCGCATCATCACACGCCGGAGCGCTTCAGCGTCCAGGCGCTCGCCGAGCGCGGTCGAGCCCGTCACGTCGCAGAAGACGACCGTGACGGTCTTGCGGACCTCGAGTGCCGGCGTCGCCTCGGCGAACCGCTCACCGCACGCGTTGCAGAAGCGGGATCCGTCCGGGTTCTCGACGCCGCACGCAGGGCACGCTGGCATGGTCGACGGAGTGTAGCCCGTGCTTCGGGCCGATCAGACCCCGGTCGGACAGGGGTAGAACGTCTTCCCGGTCAACCCCACGAAGAGCTTGACCGCCGCGAAGCCGAAGGTCGGCTCGTACACGTGGTGGCAGTAGCCGGCGAACGACCTCCGAGGCGGACACACCTCTTGAGGGTTGCAGACGAACTGATCGGCCCCGTACTCGGCTTCCCCCACCCATTTGCCGTTCGGCTGGTTCGCGGTGATGTCGGTGGTGAAGTCGTCCCACCCACACGGCGTCGGACCGGAGAGATCGGTGCAGGTGATGCCCACGTTGGAGTTACCCGCGACCTGCGACGAGAAGCACTCGCTGTAGGCGTAGCACTCCTCCACGACCGCTCCATCGTTGTAGTCGCGGGCCCACCAGCTGAGGATGCCGGTGTTCTTCCAGAGCACCGTCATCCCGTGTTGGTGGATCAGGTTGTCGGTGAACGCCAGGAAGTTCATCGCGTCGCCCGGTGTCAGGTTGAACCCGGTCGTCGACACCGGCTCGAAGCTGTCGATGTCATCCAGCTCCACGGTGTCGAATCCCTTCGCCGCGCACATCTCGATGCGCGACTCGAGCATCGGCTTCAGCGCGTCGAGCTGGCGGAAGTCGACCCAGCGCTCCTGCGGGTAGCCGTAGTAGACGTTCCCGAGCGTGTCGGCGGGGAAGAGCCCCCCGTCGCTCACCCGCCCCGCGTCTGGCCGGTAGTCCTCCCAGGCGAGATCCAGGTAGCACACGGCCTTCGGATGGGGCAGGGTCGCCGCCTCCCATGACGTGTGCATCTGCGCGACCTCCGCGGGGGTCGAGAGGAACCCGTCGATGTCGTAGAGATCGACGGCGCTGGAGCCCGTGCGCTGGAGCGGGGTCACGCGACCGATCTGCCAGTCCCAGCGCATGGGATGTCCGGTCGCGTCCAGATGGGGCGGGTACCAGCACGACCCCGGCGGCGGGGCCACGCACGGCTGGGGAGCGGACATCGGCACGATCTGCCAGGCGAACGACCGCGTCGTGGCACCGGCGGCGTTCGCGGTCCTCACCGTCACCTGATGCGAGCCCACGTCGAGCGTTCCCGTGAAGAAGCGGAGCGAGGCGTCCAGCCGCTTCCAGTTCCCGCCATCGACCCGGTACCGCACCCGCGGTTCGCCGTCGGCGTCAACGTGATGCGGCGGATCGATCTGGAAGTACTCCTGGGTCGATGCCGTCTGTGCCTCGGGCGTGCCGTTCACGAACTCCGTGGTCGGCGCGCCGCCGGCGAAGGGGCGCACGGTCGCGCTCGTCCTGGCAGTCGCCGACGCGCGGACGACGCGGAACGTGAACGTCGCGGGATCCGTCTCCACCACCTGGGTCGCGGTCTCGGTCAGCTCGATGTACTTCCCGACGTCTGTGTGGCCCACGATGTAGCTGGTCGCAGCGAACGGCGTGGCGGTGGTATCGGCGGCGGTGACGCAGCCTCGTCCGCGCGAGGTACAGGCCTGCCACTCGTACGCCACCTGGAAGCTGAGAACGGTGTTGCCGGACGGGACGTGGGACGGGTGCCATGAGAGGCCCGTCGCCCTCACGGTGCCGCCGTCGGCGAGGTCGCCGGTGATCTTCAGGAAGCCGTGGCTAACGGGTGGGGGGAGCCGGCCGAGGCGAGCAGCCAGAGGCACGATCGCGCCCGCCCGTGCGACGGGGCTGAGACTGGCGAGGACCAGGGCCCCGACCGCGACAGCCTTCGACACGACCCGTCGGCTGGTCCCGTTCATGCGATCCTCCACGACCCCGTTGCGTCCAGGCGGCTATTGGGTCGCCGAACGAGCTCCGCGCAGGCGCCGGGACAGCTCTTCCAGGATCTTGAGGGACACGTCGGGCTCGCTCGTCAACATCTTGCGGAACGCAACTCGCCCGATGCGGATCGTCACGAGCGGCGTCTCCGCGACGACGGACGCCGTGCGCGGGCCTCCATCGAGCAGCGCGAGCTCGCCGAAGAAGTCCCCCGGGCCGAGTCGGGCGAGCGCGCGGTTCGAGTAACCGGTCGTCACCTTCGCCTTCCCCTCGACGATCACGTAGAAGGCGGTACCCCGGGTGCCGTTCCGGACCACGGTCCGGCCGGCCCCGAAGCGGATCTGCTCAGCCAGGCCGGCGAGACGGCGGATGTGCCGGTGAGAGAGCCCGGCGAACAGCGGCATCTCCTTGAGCAACGCGGCGCTGTGGCGGTGGAGCGTGGCGCGGCTCGTTCCTGGGCGCGACATGAACTCCCTCAGGAGGGCGGCCGCCATTCCCGAGCCAGTCATCCCCATCGCCCACCTCCTCGGTCCGGACCGTACACCAGGTCGGCGAACCTCCTCAAGCGGGTCTTTGGCTCACCCGAGGTCGCGACTAGGATGACGCTATGGCTTGCCGTTCGTGCGGCGCTGATGTCCCCGAGGACGCGCGGTTCTGTCCCGCGTGCGGCGCGGAGCAAACCGGGTCCGGCCCGCAGGAAGAGCGCAAGGTCGTCTCGATCCTGTTCGTGGATGTGGTGGGCTCCACTGCCCACGCGGACGGCGCGGATCCCGAGGACGTCCGGGAGCGCAACCAGCTCTACTACCGGGAGACACGCGAGCGGATCGAGCGGTACGGCGGCGTCGTGGAGAAGTACATCGGCGACGCGGTCATGGCGGTGTTTGGCGCACCGCTCGCGCGGAGCGACGACGCCGAGCGCGCCGTGCGGGCCGCGCTCAGCACGCTCGAGGGCATCCGCGAGCTGAACGAACGCCACATCGGGCTCGACCTCGAGATCCGCGCCGCCGTCTGCAGCGGCGAGGCGATGGTGGCGATCAACGCGGCGCCGGGTGATGCGCTCGCCACCGGCGATGTCGTGAACACCGCCTCCCGCTTGCAGTCCGCGGCCCCGCCCGG
>JAYUAK010000249.1:0-1679 GCA_043741335.1 Actinomycetota bacterium | reverse complement strand
TCGCCGGCGTGGCGGTACTGGGCGGTGAGTGGGATCTGTTGATCGGGCTGGCGCAGCCATGGGAGGTCGCGAGCGGGGTCGTGTTGGAACAGATCCATAGGCTCCCCGGTGTTGTGGCAACCAGCACGCTCGTGTCCATCGCATACGAGGAGCCCGACGAAGATCGCGACCAGTTCAGCGCCTGGATCTAGCGCAGCCCGGCTGGGAGCGAGAACCGCACACTCTCCTCGGCGAGCGTGACGACCTCCACGTCGTCGAAGCCCTGCGAGTCGAGGAACGCGAGCATCTGGTCCACCAACCATTCGGGCGCCGACGCGCCCGACGTCAGTCCGACGACCTGGGCGCCGTGGAGCCAGGCCGGATCGACATCGGTCTCGTCGTCGACGAGATAGGCGGGCGTCCCGCGCTCCCGACTGACCTCGGCCAGGCGGTTGGAGTTCGACGAGTTCTTCGAGCCGATCACCAAGAGAACATCCACCCGAGGGACCAGCGCCTTGACGGCGTCCTGGCGGTTCTGGGTGGCGTAGCAGATGTCTTCCCGTGGCGGTCCCTCGATCGCCGGGAACCGCTCGCGAAGGATCCCCAAGATCTCGTTCGTCTCGTCGACCGACAGGGTCGTCTGGGTGAGATACGAGAGGTTCCCAGGATCGGTCACGTGCACGGTTCGTGCGTCCTCAGGACTCTGGACCAGGATCGTGCGATCCGGTGCCTGGCCGGTCGTGCCGACGACCTCCTCATGTCCCGCGTGCCCGATCAGGACGATCGTTCGTCCGTCCGCGGCGAACCGCCGTGCCTCCATGTGCACCTTGGTGACGAGCGGGCAGGTCGCGTCGATCACCTCGAGATTGCGAACTCTCGAGTTCGAGTAGACCTCGGGAGCCACGCCATGCGCCGACAGCACGACGACCGCGCCTTCGGGGATCTCGGTCTCTTCATCCACGAAGACGGCGCCCTTCGATTCGAGATCGAGGACGACGTGCAGGTTGTGGACGATCTGTTTTCGCACGTAGACCGGAGCGCCATGCTTGGCAAGTGCGCGCTCGACGGCATCGACCGCGCGATCGACGCCGGCGCAATATCCACGGGGGGAAGCCAGGAGCACCTTTCCGCTCACCCCACCATGGTAGCCGGGCTCTTGGTGACACGATCCGTCACCCTCTCGGGTGTGACCAGGGGTCACACCCGAGTTGTCAGATCCTGAACGTCCGGTCTAGGGTTGCCGGGTCAGCGACGGACGGTCGTCCGTTCCTCCCCCTGCACGCGAGTGCGCTTCCACCTTCCCAGGGCGGTTGGCGCTTGCCTGCGTGCAGGAGGAGTTGGGGCGACCGAACGGATGCAGGCGATAGGTCACACAGAGACCATCGACAACAGGAGGTGATGCAGGCACCCACGACCTACCGCGGGTCGACCGGCTCCGGCGGAGTCCGTAGCCGTCCGGTCGCAAGAAGCGGAGCCGCCAGCTCCGGGTCACCGCGGGGGTGAACCAAGTCATGACAAATCTCTTCACGTTGCGCCGTCACGCCGTGGCCGCGCTTTTCATCGCCGTGATCCTCACCGTCGTCCCCGCCTCGATCTCTCAGGCGGTGCCGGAGGGCCGGCATCAGGTACCAGCGACGATCTGCAAGTACGACTGGCACAAGGGCACGTGGCAGGTCAAACAGTTGATCCGTTGCGCAGCG
>JAYUAK010000248.1:0-4214 GCA_043741335.1 Actinomycetota bacterium | reverse complement strand
GCTTGGCTCGGATGCGGATCGTATGCAGCTCGACGTCGCTGGGACGCTTCCCGGCGACTCGCACGGCCTCTCGAAGATGCCCCCAAGGCCCTTCGAGGAGATCGGGAACGATGCCGGTGAGCGCCACATCGGCCTCCGCCAGGACCATGGGGTGATGCGCGGCCTCGACCACGCGATCCAAGAGCGTCGCGTAGCGTTCGCTCCGAAGAGCCTCGATCACCACGCTCTGCGCTTCCTTCCGCCGTTGCGCAAGGGACTCGAGCACGTGGGCGACTCCGGGCGCCTCGGTCGCCGGGACCATCTCGGTGCGCCTTTGCACACGCGCGGACAGCACGTCGGCGTCTCGAGCCTCCCCGAGCACCTCTCCCAGCCATCGCAGTTCCTCACGAAGCGGTTCGGCCCACTCCTGGTAGACGACGGATCGGAAGGTCCGCAGGTCCGAACGCAACCGTCGCGCCGCCACGCGAGCCTGATGCACACCTTCCGGATCGACGTCCAGGCGGATGACGACATCGTGACGCATCAGATGAAGGACCGACGTCGAGAGCGCTCGGCCGAGCACCGCGCTCACCTTCGCGCCGGCTCGCAGCCGGCCGACGACCACCTCGGGGGGCTGCGCAGCGATCGCCCCCACTGCGCGCACGTACTTCGGCGTCGGGTCGGGCGCCCCTGCTCCCGCCACCCGCAGCCTCCCCAAAACCTCGTCGAGCAGTCCATCCGGAGTGTCGTCGGTGATCTCGACCTCCAGCTCACGGAAGCGCGCGGCGATCCGGCGACCGGCGAGCACCGAGACCTCGTCGTCGACGACATCACCCACGTGTCGATCGTCGAGATCGAGCAGCCGAGTCATCCGACGGACGGTTCGCAACCGGAGGACCGGCCCGAGCGTCGCCGTCCTCACGTAGGCTCGGATGAGATCGATCGCCTCGTCGGGCGGCGAGCTCGCCTCGTCTCCAGGGAACGTGAACTCGCCCCTGACCAACATCTCGCCTCCGTCTTCCGAGGGAAGCTTCGTGGTCCACCCTTGTCCCTCGCGATAGCGGAGGCTGATCCCCCACCGCGCCAAGCGGAAGTCGCCGGTGTCGAAGTACACGGTTTGCAGGCGCTCGGGGTCTTGGGGGATGGTGAGGATGTCGTCGCCCAGCTGCTCGAGCGAAGGCATCTGGAACGTGGGCGAAGCGCCAAGCTTCACCTCCCGCTCGACGAACGTCATCGATCGACTCGGCCTTCCGACTGCCACTGCAAAAGGCTCTGGGTTTCGATCCCACGTTCGGTCGGCACCTTGGCCCATCCGAGCGGCCCCAGCTCCCACGCCAGAACGTCATCGTCCAGGTTCACTCGGAGGATCTCGTTCAACCGGTCTTTCAGCCCACGATCGACGACCTCGGTGACGCACTCCACACGGTGATCGAGGTTGCGCGGCATCAGGTCCGCGGAACCGATGAAGAAATGAACGCCGCGGAGCTCGCTCCCGAACCGATAGATCCGCGAATGCTCGAGGTAGCGCCCCACGATCGACCGAACACGGATGTTCTCCGACAGGCCGGGCACCCCCGGGCGCAGACAGCTGATCCCGCGCACGATGAGGTCGATCTTCGTTCCCGTACGCGAGGCCTCGTACAGCGCATCGATCATCTCGGAGTCGACGAGGCTGTTCATCTTCATGACGATGCGACCGTCGGACGCCTCGGCCTCGTACCGGATCATCTCGAGCAGCCGGGGACGCAAGGTGATCGGAGCAACCAGGATCCGGCGGTATGCCTGTTGATGGCTGTACCCGGTGAGGTAGTTGAAGAGATCGGCCACATCCGCGGTGACGTCCGGGTCGGCGGTGAGCAATCCAAAGTCTTCGTAGAGCTTCGCCGTCACCGAGTGGTAGTTCCCGGTGCCGACGTGGCAGTACCGTCGGATGGTGTCTCCCTCCTCGCGGACGACCAGCGAGCACTTCGCGTGAGTCTTCAGACCGACGACGCCGTACACGACGTGCACTCCCGCCTGTTCCAACACGCGCGCCCCGGTGATGTTCGTTTCCTCATCGAAGCGTGCGGTCAGCTCCACGAGCGCCACGGTCTGCTTGCCTGCCTCCGCCGCTCGGACGAGCGCACGCACGATAGGACTGTCCTGACCGGACGTCCGGTAGAGCGTCTGCTTGATCGCCAATACGGACGGATCGCGCGCCGCCTGCTCGACGAAGAGCTCCACCGAGGTGGAGAACGCATCGTACGGATGGTGCACCAAGACGTCGCCTTCGCTGATCACATCGAAGATGTCGACGGAACCGCTCGCGCCGAGCTGCAGGCGAGGCTGCGTCACCCCGACCCACTGTTCGTACTTCAGGTCCGGACGGTCGAGCTTCGTGAGCTCCATCAGATCGCTCATCCCCAGGATCGACTTGGTGACGAAGACGTCGGGTGGGTCGACGCCCAGCTCTTCTTCGATCAGAGAACGGACGGCCTTCGGCATGGAACGGTGGACCTCCAGCCGCACGGCCTCAGGCGAACGTTCGCGCTGACGAAGGATCGACTCGATCGCCGCCAGAAGGTCGTCCGCCTCGTCGATCTCGAGATCGAGATCGAGATCCCTCGTGACCCGGAACGGGTGCACCGCAAGGATCTCCATGCCCGGGAAGAGGAGGTCCAGGTTCGCCGCGATGACCTCCTCTTGCGGGATGAAGCGTTCACCGTCGGGCAGCGGCAGCAGGCGCACGATGTTCGGCGGCACCTTCACACGCGCGAATCGCCGGATATGGGTCGAGGGATCGCGGACCACGACCGCCAGGTTGAGGGACAGGTCCGAGATGTAGGGGAACGGGTGAGCAGGGTCTACCGAAAGGGGCGTGAGGATCGGGAAGACTCGGCGCTCGAACGTCTGACGGAGATGGACGCGATCGTCGTCACGCAGGTCCTGCCAATCCACGACGCTGATCCCGGCCGCGTCGAGTCGCGGGCGAACGCTCTTCGCCCAGATCCGATGCTGCCGGGTCTTCATCAGGCGGACGCGCTCGCTGATCGCATCGAGCTGCTCGCGAGCCGTCATCCCGTCCGGCGAGGTCGTGGCCAAACCCACCGACAGTTGTTCCTTCAAGCCGGCGACGCGGATCTGGAAGAACTCGTCGAGGTTGTTGCTGAAGATCGCCAGGAATCGCACCCGCTCCAAGAGCGGCAAGCCATTGTCCTCCGCGAGAGCCAGCACGCGCGCGTTGAAGTCCAACCAGGACAGCTCTCGGTTGGCGAAGCGGTTAACGGGGGGCGCAGAGGTCGCGGGTGTGATGGATGGAACATGCGCCTCGCTCGCCATGGGAAGGATCCTCGTCTCGGGGATGGTGTGGGCTTTGAAAATCGTACTCCAAGAACCTCGCCGGGTGCGACCGGCCCTCCGGCCCGCCAGGACAGGTCCTTCGACTGTTGCGCGCGGTCGTGGAAGATATCGGCGTGATTCCCTGGGAGGCCGTGCTCACCGTGCTCGTGGGGCTCCTTGCGGGGCTGCTCTCGGGTCTGTTCGGCATCGGAGGCGGCAGCGTGATGACGCCGGGTCTGTCTGCCCTCGGACTGGTCCCGATCGTCGCCGTGGCCACGCCGCTTCCCGTGGTCCTGCCGACCGCGATGGTGGGAGCTTTCACGTACCACCGAGCGGGAGAGGTGGATGTCCGCGCGGCCTTGTGGATCTCGTTCACGGGTGCCGGAGCATCCGCCGTGGGCGCGCTGCTGACACGGGTCGTGAACGCGCGCCTCCTGCTGATCGTGACCGCGGTTCTGTTGGTGTGGCAGTCGACGCAGATCCTCCGCGGACGGTCGCGAGCGGCTGCTCTGGACGTGCGACCGATCCCCGCGTGGGCGCTGGTGCTCGTCGGCGTGGGAGCGGGACTGATGTCGGGCCTCTTAGGGATCGGTGGCGGGTTGGTGATGGTGCCGGCGCTCGCGGGGCTGCTCGGCATGCCGCTGAAACGAGCATTGGGGACGTCGCTCGTCGCCGTCGTCGTGTTGGTGATCCCCGGGACGGTCGTGCACGCGGCGCTCGGCCATCTGGATTGGGCGACGGCGCTGTTCCTGGTGATCGGATCGCTCCCGGGCGCGCGCATCGGAGCGAAGATCGCCATCGGAACGAAGGAGCGGACGCTTCGTGTGCTGGTGGGCAGCTTCCTGGCCGTCGTGGGTGTGGCCTACGGCATCCAACAGATCCTCGAGCTGACGTCGTCGCGATAGCGCCGGGTCGCC
>JAYUAK010000247.1:0-1690 GCA_043741335.1 Actinomycetota bacterium | reverse complement strand
GGCTTCTGGCTCACGGCGAGTCACGCTGTCTCGCAGCCTCAGTGCTTTACTTCTTCGTGTGGTCGCGGCCTGGCCACTCGCGTTGGTCGCTTGCCTTCGGCGTCATCGGCGTGTGTCGGGCGATCTCGCCCGTCGACTCGAGCAACTCGACACGACCCGCGGGATGCCCCTCTCGGGTGCGCATACGGTGGGTGCGCCTGATGGAGGCGGCCTTCCTGGGACAGGCTGGCGCAGCGAGCACGGCGACCTGCGTATCCCACACTCCGTCGGCCTGCACGCGCTGCAGTTGCTGCCGCTGATCGCTATCGGGACGATAGGAAACATTAGCAGGGTTCCGAGGCAACGGAACGCAGAGCGTTTTTAGTCTGGCGGCGCGGCGCGAAGACGTCGGGTCGTGGCGAGGTGTTGGGTCGCCGCGACGGTGGACTAAAAACGGGTTGGACGAAACTGCGGCCCAGACGCGGCGCTATGGGGTTTGCATCGAGCTGGGTGTCGGGGAGGACGTGGGCACGGCTCGGCGGCGGGCGCGACGAGGGCGAGTGCGGGCGACCGGGGGCGGCGATCGCGATTCGCGACGGACGCACTCACGCCACCCGTGTGGTCGTTCTGCCGTGTGACGCAAACGGGAGCGACACGAGTCCCGTCACGCGACGCGCGTGCGGTGCGTGACGGCCGGCGGAGCGCGTGCGTGCGAGTCATGAGGTGTCGGGCCGCGTCGGAACGGGGCGTTCGCGCGGGAGCGACGTCGTCACGATCATCTGCCCGTCGGCACACACGGGACAGCGTCGGAGTGAGATGCCGGTGAGCGACTCGTAGCGGTCGCGATAGTCCGATCGTCGGGTCTCGCCGACGATCAGCGGTGCCACGGTGGTGCCGAGGAACTGCCGGCATCGGGCGAGTTTGTGCGCGCGGTGCCGATTGCCGAGCAGGCCGTAGTGGCGCATGCGGTGGAAGCCGGCCGGTAACACGTGCAAGAGAAAGCGCCGCATGAATTCCGTGGCCGCGAGCGTCAGCGTCTGGGCCTCGGAGCGGTCGGCACGGTACTCCTTGTAGCGAAACCGGACGAGCCCCTCCTCCATGTCGAGCAGCCGCTGGTTGGAGATGGCGACCCGGTGGGTGTACCGGCCGACGTAGTCGAGCACCTGTTGCGGGCCGGCGAAGGGCGGTTTCGCGTAGACGACCCACTCGGTCGCTCGCGTAGGCTGCAGATGACGCGCAAAGCCGTGCGGATCCGACAGCGCTTGGAGCGAGGCGGTGAACCGGAGGTGGCCGCTCTCAAACGCGTCGTGTAACGCGGTCAAGAACAGCCGGCGGAAGAGACGAGACAGCACACGGACCGGGAGGAAGAAGCCCGATCGACAGGCGATCCACCGTGTGCCATCCGGCGAGAGCCCGCCGCCGGGGACGACGCAGTGGAGATGCGGGTGATGCAGGAGCGTCTGTCCCCATGTGTGGAGTACGGCGACGAAGCCGATCTCGGCACCGAGATGGCGCGGATCGGCGGCGATGGTGCGCAGGGTGTCCGCGGTGGCGCGAAAGAGGATGCCGTAGACCACCGCTTTGTTCTGCGCGGCGATCTCGGCGATGGCCTGAGGCACCGTGAAGACGACATGAAAGTACTCGGTGTCGAGCAGGTCCGCGGTGCGGGCCTCGATCCACGCCGCGCGGGCCAGCGACTGGCAGCTGGGGC
>JAYUAK010000246.1:0-1692 GCA_043741335.1 Actinomycetota bacterium | reverse complement strand
GATACGAGCTGCCGGAGGAGCTGGAGGAGTTCCGTTCGCTCGTCCGCCAGATCGCCGAATCAAAGATCGCACCGCGCGCTGCCGAGATCGACGAGACGGACGAGTGGCCCGAGGACGTCTACCGCACGCTGGTCGAGAACGACCTGATGAGCGTCGGCTATCCCGAGGCCGACGGCGGCTCCGGTGGCGGAGCGCTCGCGTTCGGCGTGTTCGTCGAGGAGCTCTCCCGGGTATCGGCGGGCGTGGCACTGACGCCGATCGTTTCGAAGCTGGGTGTCATCCCGCTGATGCTCGAGGGATCCGACGAGCAGCGCCGGAGCATGACGCAAGGCATCGCTCGTGGCGAGCTGCTTATGTCGTACGCGCTGACCGAAGCCGGCGCGGGTTCCGACGCCGCCGCCATGACCACCCGGTACGAGCGTGATGGCGACGACGTCGTGCTCAACGGCACGAAGCGCTTCATCACGGGCGCTGGCGTCTCGCACGCCTACGTCGTGTTCGCCACGCGCGACCCGGAGCTCCGATCCAAGGGTGTCTCCGCGTTCCTGGTCATGCGCGACGACCCGGGCGTGTCGTTCGGCAAGCCGGAGAAGAAGATGGGCATCAAGGGTTCGCCGACGCGCGAGGTCATCCTGGACGCGTGCCGCATACCGGCCGGCCGGATGGTCGGTGCGCAGGACGACGGGTTCTCGATCGCGATGCGGACGCTGGACCACTCGCGGCCGGTGATCGCGGCGCAGGCGGTTGGCATCGCGCAGGGCGCGCTCGACCTTGCGATCTCCTACGGCAGCGAACGCAAGCAGTTCGGCGAGCGGATCGTCGATTTCGAGGGCATCAAGTTCATGCTCGCGGACATGGCGATGAAGCTCGAGGCCTCACGCGTGCTCACGTATCGGGCGCTCGCGGCGTGTGACGCGGGCGATCCTCGCATGGCCTTCCACTCGAGTGTGGCCAAGTGCTTCGCGTCCGACGCGGCGATGGCGATCACGACCGATGCCGTGCAGATCCTTGGGGGATACGGCTACGTCCGCGAGTATCCGGCCGAGCGGTTCATGCGCGACGCGAAGATCACCCAGATCTACGAGGGGACGAACCAGATCCAGCGCCTGGTGATCTCGCGGGAGCTGTTGAAGCTACTGGGATAGCCGAGGAACGCGGAGCTCAGTCCTCGGCGTGCAGCCGGTGGAGCTCCTGGACGAACAGCTGTTCTTCTGGGCCGGCCCAGGCTTCCGCGGACTCCTCTTCGCTCGGCTCGGCGACGACGATCTGCAGCGTTCCCGGCGCGGCCGGCTCTTGTTCCTGCGGGGCGTCATCCGCCGGCGGGGCGATCGACGTCTCACCCGAGGGGCCGCCGTCGGGAAGGAACACGCGGAACGCAGAGCCTCCACCGTCGCGGCTCTCGACCTTGGTCCAGCCGCCCTGCATCTCGACGAAGCGAGTGATGACCGGGCTGAGCGATCCGTCGGAGGAGGGCTCGGAGTCCTCGACCGAGATCAGCGCGCCTCCGTCGGTGTGCGCCAATCGAACGGTGATGGCCTTGCCCGTCGGCGTGCGATCGCTGCTGAAGCGCAGCAGGCCGGCGAGGACCTGCTCGACCCGAAGGGAATCGACGCCGAGAACCAGCGGCTGGGTATCGACGCGAACATCGTGGTCGTCGCCGACGCCGGACTCGTCGACCACGCGCTTCACGAC
>JAYUAK010000245.1:0-1693 GCA_043741335.1 Actinomycetota bacterium | reverse complement strand
GAGCTCGTGTCTCCCGGCGCGCGCGGCGCGTATCTGTGGACCGACCGCGGCCTGGAGGCGTTCCCGAAGGACGCGCCGTTCGGGATTCCCGGCGACGTGGGCGACGTGTTCCACTGGCCGGGGCTGTCGAAGGCGGGCCGTCGTCGGGCGGCCCAGGATCTGTTGCGTGGCAAGCGGAAGGACGGGGTCGAGGAGACGCTCGGCGGACTGCTCCGACGCCGTCTGGGCGACGAGGCGACGGACCTGGCGGTGGCGCCGCTCCTGGCGGGACTCTACGCGGGCGACGTGGATCGCCTGTCCGCGCGCGCGACGTTCCCGGAGCTGCTCGAGTGGGAGTCGTCGCAGGGAAGCCTGATCCGGGGTTCGCAGGCCACGATGCGCGCCGCGCGCCGCGGAACCCCCGAACCGATGTTCGTGAAGCCGCGAGGAGGCGTCGAACGCCTCACCGACACGCTCGCCGCGTCGTTGGGCGATCGCGTCGTCACCGGCTCGCCGATCGGCTCGCTCGCAGAGCTGGGCGACGACGTGGATGCGACGGTGTTGGCGGTGCCTGCGTTCGAGGCCGGGCGGCTGGTGTGGCCGGCCGCGCCATCCACCGCGGGGGAGCTCAACACCATCGCGTACGCGTCGACCGGCGTCGTGTTCCTGGTCTACGAGGAGGGGACGCAGGCGGCGCTCCCGAGCGGCACCGGGTTCGTTGTGCCTCGCGGGAAAGCACCGATGACGGCGTGCACGTGGATGAGCAGCAAGTGGCCGGATCCGGCGTTCGGATCGCGGGCGGTCGTGCGCTGCTACGTGGGAGGGGTCGGCACCGAGGACGTGTTGGATGCGGACGACGACGAGCTGGTCGAGGCGTGTGCGCGACATCTGGCGGCGGTCGTCGACCTACCGGCAAAAGCGCAGGTGTCGTCGTCGGTGGTTCGGTGGATCCGCGCGATGCCCCAATACGAGATCGGGCACGTCGAACGCGTTCGCAAGATCCGCGAGACGCTTCCTCCTGGTGTCTTCGTCGTCGGCTCCGCCTACGATGGAGCGGGCATCCCCGACTGCGTGAGAGCGGCAGGTGAGACGGCCAACCTGGTTCTAGCGCATCTCGACCGCTCGACGCTCGACAAGGAGACGGCACGATGAGTGACACCACCGAAGCAACCGAAGCGCCCGAGACGATCTACGCGCTCTACCCGGTGTTCCGCGCCCGCGACGGCTTCCGCGATCTGTCCGCCGACGGTTTGGCGGACGTCGTGCAGGAGGTCGAGAACCTGTACAAGTCGTTCGAAGGGCGTGTCGAGGTGCGCGGGACGTATTCGACCGTGGGGTTCCGCCCCGACGCCGACCTGATGCTCTGGCTCGTCGGAAGCACGCCCGAGGACGTCCAGGCGTTCCTGGCGGAGTTCCGCCGGACGCAGGCCGGCCGGTTGACCGATGTCGTGTGGACGTTCATGGGGGTCGTGAAGCCGGCGGAGTTCACCGCGGATCACCGACCGGCGTTCGTCAAGGGCACGCCGCCGAAGACGTTCCTCTGCGTGTACCCGTTCGTGCGGACACCGGAGTGGTACCTGCTCCCGCGCGAGGAACGCGGTGCGTTGCTCGCCGAGCACGGCATCGTCGGTCGCGAGTTCCCCGAGGTCTTGGCGAACACCACGAGCGCGTTCGGGCTTGGCGACTGGGAGTGGATCCTGGCGTTCGAAGCCGA
>JAYUAK010000244.1:0-4238 GCA_043741335.1 Actinomycetota bacterium | reverse complement strand
CGGAGACGACCGTACCGAGCAACAGCGCGCAGAGCACGAACAGCCAACCGGCCTGGACGTTCGTCCCCAACAGGAACAGCACGCCCGCCCCCGCCGCGAGTCCAACGGCCCGCTTCCGCAGGCGCACGCTTAGGACCTCCCGACGATGCCGAGCGGTACCGCCACCTCATCCAGGACACGGCGGACCACCTCGCGACCGACACCCGCGGCGCTCCGGCCCTGCCGAGGGATCAGCCGGTGCGCGAGCGCGGCCGGAGCCAAAGCCTTCACGTCGTCGGGAAGCACGAAGTCGCGCCCCTCACTGATGGCGCGTGCTTGCGCGCAACGCGTGAGAGCGATCGTCGCGCGCGGAGAAGCACCGAGCGCGATCTCCGGCGCGGTTCGCGTGGCATGCACCACGGCGATGACGTAGTCGATCACGGTGTGATCGACGTGGACCTCACGGACGGCGTGCTGGCATCGCACCACGTCCTCAGGTCCCAATACCGCTTTCAGATCTTCGATCGGATGACGAAGGAGCTGACGCCGAACGATGTCCGCGGCGCGCGAACGCTCGGGATAGCCGACCGACACGGTGAGCGAGAACCGGTCGAGCTGCCCTTCGGGCAACGGGTAGGTCCCATGCTGATCGATCGGGTTCTCGGTCGCGATCACCAGGAACGGCGTCGGAAGCATGCGCGTGACGCCTTCGACGGTGACCTGTCGCTCCTCCATCGGTTCGAGGAGGGCCGATTGCGTGCGAGGCGTGGTGCGGTTGATCTCGTCGACCAAGACGACGTTTGCGAAGACCGGACCCGGCTGGAACCGAAACTCGTGCCGCCCCTGGTCGTACACGCTGATGCCGGTCACGTCGGAGGGCAGCAGGTCGGGGGTCGCCTGGATCCTGCTGAACTCCCCCCCGATCGAACGCGCCAGCGCCCGCGCCAGCATCGTTTTGCCCACTCCGGGCACGCCTTCCAGCAACAAGTTGCCTTCGGCCATCAAGCAGATAGCCGCCGTCTCCACCACGGCGGGGTTCCCCGAGATGACCCGCTCGACGTTCTCGACCAGACGGCGGAAGGCCGCGGTTGTCTCGCCGACGGCAGGCTGAGGCAAGCTCACCTTGAAGGTCTCGACGCAGCGACAGCTCCCCTTGAGCCGATGGTCAGGCAGGATGCTCAGCGCATGAACCGCCAAAGGACCCGGTGTCGCCACCGGGTCCTTTGGAGCATTCCCTTGTCGGGAAGCGTCAGTGGTGCGCCACCGCCGCGCCGCTCGAGGCGTCGTCGTCGCCTCCCGAGCTGCCGCCCTGATCGCCCGTGCTCTCGCACTGATCGTCGGTGCCCGATCCATCGAACGAGGTGATCGACCGGGAGTCGTCGCCCGTGCCGCCCGTCTGGTCGCACGAGTCGTCCCCGGAGCCGCCGTTCTCGCCGTCGTCCCCGGAGCCTCCGTTCAGGTCGTCGTCACCCGTGCCGCCGGAGAGCGTGTCGTCGCCGCCCTGGCCGTTCTCCGTGTCGTCGCCGCCCTGGCCGTTCTCGGTGTCGTCGCCGCCGTTGCCGTTCACGACGTCGTCGCCGCCGCCGGCGCAGATCAGGTCGTTGCCGCCCATCCCGTTGATGACGTCGTTACCGCCGAGCCCGACGATCACGTCGTTGCCCGGCGTGCCCGTGATCACGTCGTCGCCGGGCGTCCCGACGATCGTCGCGACCTGGCCCTGGCAGGTGGGAGTGGTCGGTGTCCTCGCCGACGCGCCCGCAACGAGCGGATGGATCATGAAGCTCACCAGCAGCCCGCTCGCGAGCGCGATGCCTACACGGTCTTTCACCCTCATGTCGTGCCTCCTCTCCGATGACGAAGTGCCACCGTAGGAGGTGTATCGGCATGCGGAGGCCACGGGAGGGTTAAGCGGAAGCTAAGGATCAGGAAGCGCGGGTGGACGTTCGACCCTAGATCCGCTTCGCAGCGAGCGCGCTGATCGCTTCCAGCACGACGCGGTGGGCCAACAACGCGGTGATCTCGGCGGTGTCGTACGGCGGCGAGACCTCGACGACGTCCATCCCGACCAGATCCACTTGGCCGACGATCTGACGCACAGCTCGCAAGAGCTCCCGGGCGAGCATCCCGCCCGGCTCAGGCGTCCCGGTCCCCGGCGCCATGCCCGGATCCACCACGTCGATGTCGACGCTCAGGTAGATGCAGTCCGGTCCGTCGAGCGCCTCGGCGATCGCCTCGGCGATCACGGCCTCGGATCCACGCTCTTCGATCTCGACCATGGTGTGCCAGCGCAAGCCCTGCTCGCGCATCCAGTCCCAGGTCTCCTTCTCGGGCCAGTAACCCCGCAGGCCCACCTGGACGAAGTTCGGACCGGCGACCCAGCCCTCTTCGATCAGGTGACGCATCGGCGTCCCATGGCTGTAGAGGTTGCCCCACTGGTCCGCTCCCGTATCCGCGTGCGCGTCGAAGTGCACGATCCCGACCTTCCGTGGATGCCGGAAACGCGACACCGCCGCCGCGCTCGGATACGTGATCGAATGGTCGCCACCCAGCACGATCGGGATCGCACCGGAGCTCGCCACGCGGAACACTTTCTCGTGGATCACGCGAAGGCCGCGCTCCAATCGAGCGGGGACGATCGGGGCATCGCCGGCATCGACGACCTTCAGCTTCTTGTAGGGCTTGACGTCAAGCTGGATCGACCAGGCGTAGTTGGTCCCCCACGTCGTGGGAGCCATCCGGATCGCTCGCGGTCCGAACCGGGCACCCGGCCGCGACGAGACCGCGTCGTCAAGCGGCGCGCCCACGATCGCGACGTCCGCGGCCGCGGCTCGCAGGCTCTCGTCGTCGGTCGCCCACGGCAGCTTCTCGAACGATCCGCGCCAGTCCGAGTAGTAGGGCAGGTCCTCGGAGCGAAACTCCGCGAACTCGTCGTCGCCACGGAGCTCGCTGTTGTCGATCCGGAAGTCCTGCTCGTCTCCCATATCGGCGAAGCATACGGCGGGCGCGCCCCTCCTCGGAGTGGGAAGATGCCTCCCATGCAAAGCGATACGTGGGAAGACGGCGATCTGTACGAGCCCTATGTCGGACGCTGGAGTCGTCTGGTGGCGGCAGGGTTCCTCCATTGGCTCGAGGTTCCGCCGGGGCGCCGATGGCTGGATGTCGGTTGCGGGACCGGCGCTCTGTCCGAGACCATCCTGACGCGAGCCGACCCTGCCGAGGTCCGAGGGATCGACCCGTCAGAAGGATTCGTGAAGTACGCGCAGCAACATCTGGAGGATCCCCGATTCGAAGCGGAGGTCGGAGACGCCCGGACGCTTCCGTTCGAGGACGGATCGTTCGACGTGGTCGTCTCCGGTCTGGTGCTGAACTTCATCGCCGACCAGGGGGGCACGGCGAACGAGCTCGCGCGGGTCGTGGCTCCCGGTGGCGTCGTCGGCGCCTACGTGTGGGATTACGCCGGCGGGATGCAGATGATGCGGTACTTCTGGGACGCCGCGGGCGACCTGAAACCAGCGGCCCGCGAGCTGGACGAGGGAGAAAGGTTCGCCGAGATCGCATCGATGAAAGGCCTCGGCAGTCTGTTCGAACTCACGGGCCTCTCCGACGTGCGTTCCCGCTCGATCGACGTCCCCACGATCTTCCGCGACTTCGACGACTACTGGACGCCGTTCCTATCCGGGCAAGGACCCGCGCCCGCATACTGCATGTCACTCAAGGACGGGGAACGCTCCGAGCTCCGCGAGTTGCTCCGAGTTCGTTTGCCCGCGAAGGCCGATGGCACGATCCGGCTCACGGCGAGGGCCTGGGCCGTCCGAGGAACGAGAGTCGATCCTGCCGGATAGGACCTCGGTCTTTGACAACTCGAACATATGTTCGATAGACTCTCGGTTCTTACCCGCCGTACCCGATCCTCTCCCGGAACGGACCCGGCTCGTGACAACCGAGCTTCGCAGCCTTGAAGCGCTCACCTCGCGCGTGCATCGGCTGAACGTTGACATCTCACGCCTCCAACGAGAACTGCTCGACACATTGACCGCGCTCGAGGAGGCGGAGACCTGGATCGAGGACGGCGCGCACGACATGGCGCATTGGACCGCCATGCAGCTGGGCATCTCGCGCTGGAAAGCCGAGCGCTGGCTGTCATCCGGACGGGCGTTGCGGACGCTCCCCACCACGGCCGATGCCTTCGAACGGGGCGACCTCGGCATCGACAAAGTGGTCGAGCTCACCCGGTTCGCCGAGTTCGATGACGAGGACGC
>JAYUAK010000243.1:0-1696 GCA_043741335.1 Actinomycetota bacterium | reverse complement strand
CGGTGCGGGAAGAAGCCTGCAGTCCCAGGTTCATCGGGAAGCGCTCGAACGCCTCGAAGGTCCGGAGCATCCGCCACGCCGGTTCCTCGAACCCTGCGGTGATCAACGTGGTCACGCCGGCCGACAGAGCGACGGGAACCAAGCGCGGGCTGAGCAGATGCACGTGCGAGTCGATCGCACCAGGGGTGACGATCAGGCCGTGGCACGGGATCGGCCAGGTCCCGGGACCGATCGTCAGGTCGACGCCGTCGGTGATATCGGGGTTGCCGGCTCGGCCTATCCCCACGACCCGGCCGTCCTTGATCCCGACGTCGGCTTTCACGATCCCGAGCAGGGGATCGACGACGATCGCGCCGCCGATCACCGCGTCCAGCTCGCTCTCGGATGTCGCCCGGTCGTGCTGGCTCATCCGCGATCGGAAGTTCTTCGCGTAACCCCAAAGGACCTGGTCGGCGGGCTCGGTCAGGTCGTTCTCGATGCGGATCCAAAGATCGGTGTCGCCCAGACGGATGTGGTCGCCCGTGGTGGGTCCGTGACGCAGGGCGTGCTCGGAGCGGGAGATGCGGTCAGGCATCGGTCTCGCCCGTCGGCCCGCCCGCGCCCGCGTACGCCACGAGCTCGACGTCGCGCGTCTCTCCCGGCGCGAAGTGCATCGAATCCCCCGCGGGCAGGTCCAGCCGGAACCCGTGCGCGGCGTCGCGGTCGAACGTGAGCTTCGCGTTCACCTCGTCGAACGGGAAGTGCGAGGAGACTCGGACAGGTCTTTCGGAAGTGTTGGTGACGGTGAGGATGATGCGAGGTCGTTCGGGGACGAGGGGTACGGGGCCGTCCGCGAAGCGGACGGCCCCCGGCCCGTCCGGCGCCAGTAGCCCGAACGGCGCGCGGATGACGATCAGCCGGGAGCCTTCTTCGAGCAGGACCTCCACACGGATCTCTTGCGCGATGTCGGCGACGCCGTCGAGCACCTGTTCGGGCGTCACGGCCGTTCGGCCCGCTTCGACCACTTCCTCGTAGGACGCGCCACTGCGTGCGGCGAAGTGCATCTGGTCGCAGACCAACGCGATGGCTTCGGGCGCGTTCAGTCGCAGGCCGAGCGACTGCGTGCGGCGAGCGAGCTCGGCCGCCGCGAAGATGCGTAGGCGTTCTTCTTCGGTCGGGGTGAGACGCACAGACGCAGACTAGATGGTCGCCGCTAGATCGTGGCGACGACCGCGAGGATCTCGTCGCCGTATCGTTCGAGCTTCGTCGGTCCGACGCCGGAGATCGCCGCCAGGTCCGCCCAGTCCTTCGGAAGCAGCTCGGCGATCTCTTCGAGCGTCGCGTCGTGGAAGATCACGTAGGCGGGAACCCCGTCGGCCTTCGCACGAGATTTCCGCCAGGCCTTTAGCCGGTCCAACACCGGTCCGCCTGCCTTCGGCAGGCGGATCCTCGCCGACGCCGTCCGCTTGGGCGCGGGTGGCGTCCACACGCCCAGCTCGTCCAGGAACGGGCTCGGCTTCGTCTTCGCGTCCGTCGCCCAGGTCAGGAATAGGTACCTCCGCGCTCGCGTGATGCCGACGTAAAGCAATCGCCGCTCCTCGTCCGGGTCGGCCTGCGCGCGTCCCGAGCGGAACGGCAACTCGCCGTCGAGCAATCGCGGCAGGAACACCGCGTCGAACTCCAAGCCTTTCGCGCGGTGATACGTCAACAGGTTGAC
>JAYUAK010000242.1:0-1697 GCA_043741335.1 Actinomycetota bacterium | reverse complement strand
CGAGCTCGGCAACGAGGACCTCGGCGCGCTGCGCCGAGGCGCCGACAATCTGGCCGCGCACATCGGGATCATCAAGCAGTACGGGATCCCCTGCGTGGTGTCGATCACCAACTTTCCCACAGACACCGACGCCGAGGTCGCGTTGATCGAGGAGCTGGCCGTCGGGGCCGGAGCCGAGACCGTGGTCGTGAATCGAGCGTTCGCTCAGGGTGGCGATGGCGCGATCGATCTGGCGAACGCGGTGGTCGAGGCGTGCGAGGAACCGAACGACTTCCACTTCCTTACCCCGGACGGCACATCGCTCCGCGACCAGATCGAGACGATCGCGACCCGGCTGTACGGCGCCGATGGCGTCGACTTCCTGCCACAAGCGGAGAAGGATCTTGCCCGCATGGATGAGCTTGGATTCGGGATGCTGCCAGTGTGCATGGCGAAGACGCACTTGTCGCTCTCGCACGACGCGCAGCTGCTCAATCGACCGACGGGGTTCCGGTTGCCCGTCCGCAGCCTGGTCCCGAGCGCAGGGGCGGGCTTCGTGGTGGCGCTCTGCGGCGACATGCAGCGCATGCCCGGACTCGGCAAGACCCCCGCGTTCATGAACGTCGACATCGACGCGGATGGCCGCACCATCGGCTTGTTCTAAGGCCGACCGCCGGTTCTGATCAGCTCTCCGGGGGGAGAACGCAGAACTCGTTGCCTTCGGGATCTTGCATCACGGCCCAGACGTTGCCGTCTTCCTCGGCCCAATTCCGCACGGTCGCCCCAAGGGCCCGGAGCCGTTCGACGTCATCTTCGATAGCAGCGTCAGCTACCAGATCGAGGTGGACGCGGTTCTTCACCATCTTGTCCTCGGGTACCTCGGTGAAGAAGATCGTCGGCAGATCCGATCCCTCGGGTGGCTCGACCAAGACGGATGGATCGTCTTCGGGCTCATCGACTCCTCCCGAACGCAGACGAGCGAGCTCGGCCTCGTCGTAGGGCGCTACCGACCAACCGAGCGCCGCGGCCCAGAAGCGCGCGAGCGGCGACGCGTTCACACAGTCGAAGACAACGGCATCGATCCTCACACGGGCGAGCCTACGCCCGTGCGCGTCAGGACGAAAGACGAAGTTGGAACGCCGTCTGAGCCTCGCGCACCGACTGGTCGGCCCGGCCGCGGAGCGATGCGACCGTGTCCAACAACTCGGCGCGGCGGCTCCGGTCCTTCAGCGACGCCGCGTTGATCTCGACGTTTGCGATCGCGCAGAGCGTCGCGCAATACAGATGCGTTGCGCCGGACACGCCGTCGGAGGCCGCTTGCGGATTCCCCGCGGCGGTCGCGTCCTCGGCGAGCGGCATCAGGTCGACCGCAGCCTGGGCGATCTCGAGCGGCACGGAGGCGGCCTGCTCATACCCGGACTGGATGGCCGCCGAACGGATGGCCTTCTCCTCCTCCGTCCCCTTCGGCATCTTGAACGCGACCATCACGCCGTCGAACGCGTGCGCGTCGCGGTCGGCCAGCTCCAGGAACGCAACGCGTGCCGCGTCGGCCTGCTCCACCAACGTCCGCATCCGTTGTTCGACGTCCTCGAACCCCGGCTTGCCGACCGTGAGGCGACCGACCATCGCGATCAGGGCGGCGCCGGTGGCTCCTGCGATCGCCCCTGCCGCTCCCCCGCCGGGCGTCGGTGCGTTCGAGCCGAGCACGTCCAGGAACC
>JAYUAK010000241.1:0-1698 GCA_043741335.1 Actinomycetota bacterium | reverse complement strand
TTGTGCGCTGGGCGCAGGGAGTCTCAACAGGGGCGATCCGCCGTATCGGCGACCTGCGGGCGCACGAGGGAATCGAGGAAGACACGGTCGCGGTCGAGCGGGACCGCTGGCTCGAATACCGCTACGCCGATGGCGGACGTCGGTTCTTGGTCGACGCCGAGCTTCCGGGTGCGGCGGGGGCCGTCGTCGCGAGTGCGCTCGACCGCCTCGCAGATCAGATCCCGGTCATGCCCGACGAGGGGTCCGAGCGGCTCGTAGGTGCTCGGCGCGCCGACGCGCTGGTGGCTCTGTGCTCCGTCCAGCTCGCCGATGACGCCGACCAGGATCGCGCGACGATCGTCGTCCACGCTGATCTGGACGCCCTGCTCGATCGCGATATCAACGCCCTCATCGAGGACGGCCCCGTCATCGGCGGAACCACCTTGCGGCGACTCCTGTGCAACGCGCGTATGCAGGCCGTGGTCGAGCACCCCGATGGCACGGTGCACGGGATCGGTCGACTCTCGCGCGAGCCGGCTCCGTGGATGATGCGCCAGCTCCACCACCGCGACGGTACGTGCCGGTTCCCGGGGTGTGATGCCAGGCGCCTCACGCAGGCGCACCACGTCGAATGGTGGTCCCGCGGTGGCGGGACCGACCTCGACAATCTCGTGCTGGTGTGCGCGTTTCATCATCGACTCGTGCACGAGCACGGCTGGGAGCTGACACGCGACGCCGAAGGCGAGCTCACCTGGACCCGACCTACCCCGGACGCACAGTCGCGGGCCGGGCCAGACGCCGCGTGAAAGACTAGTCTGACCTGGACTAGCTCGCCTTCAGATCCTTCAATATCTGACGTGCGGCGTTCGCGCCAGGGCCACCGGTGATGCCGCCACCTGGGTGGGCACCGGATCCCGCCAGGTACAACCCGTCGAGTACGAACCGGTAGCGCGCCTGGCCGTTCAGGGGACGCCACATGAAGAACTGATCCAGACCGGGCTCAGCGTGATAGACGTGCCCGCCGGTCAGGCCGTAGTCATTCTCGAAGTCTTCCGGCGTGATGACCTGGCGCGACTCGATCAGCTCGCCTAACCCTGGCGCGAACTGCTCGAGCGCCTTCACCGTGATGTCTCCGAGGAGATCGCGTTCGGTCGACCAGTCGGCGTCGCGTAGGTGGCGCGGCGTGGCCTCGACCAGCACGCTCATCACGTGCTTGCCCTCGGGCGCCAATGACGGATCTAGCAGGGTGGGGATCGTCACTTCGAGCCATGGCTCCTCGGCGATGTGTCCGAACTTGAACGCGTCCTTCGCCCGCTCCACGTGATCGATGCTGGTCCCGATCACGATCCGACCCTTCAGCCTCTCGACGTCAACCGCGCCGTGGAACTGCGGGACGTCGGCGAGCGCCAGGTTCACCTTGGCGGTCGCGCCCGGCTGTCGCAGGTTTCCGGCGCGCCAGATCATGGACGGTCCCAGCTCGACCGGATCGCACATGCCGAGCGTGCGCTTCGGATCGGCGGCCGAGACGACGAGCGAGGCGTCGATCGCGTCGCCGTTCGCGAGCGTGACGCCCACGACTCGGCCGTCCCGTGACCGGATCTCCGCCACCTCGGCGCCCGTGCGGATCTCCGCGCCGAACGCCTTCGCGCTCGCCTCGAGGGCAACGGCCAGCGCACCGCTCCCACCGCGCGCGATCGTGCTCTGTCCGGGCGCTCCCCC
>JAYUAK010000240.1:0-1702 GCA_043741335.1 Actinomycetota bacterium | reverse complement strand
GCCGGGGCCACGTCCCGCCGGAACCGAGGATCGTCAGTTCCACGTGCCGCCTCCGACGGGTTGGGCCTGCGCGGCACGGACCTCCAAGAGCTCCGGTCCCAAGAAGACCTCAGCCAGACGCTGGAACAACGCAGGATCGCCCGTCGCAAGGAATTCGTGCATGGGGGCGATCGCTTCGTCGCGCTGCAGACCCGAACGCAGCAAGGTCGCGTAGACGTCCTTCGCGGTCTCCTCCGCGGAGGAGACCAACACCACGTCGGGGCCAAGCTCCAGCTGGAGCAGGCCCGAGAGCAATGGGTAGTGCGTGCATCCCAGGATCAAGGTGTCGATACCTCTCTCGACCAACGGCACAAGATACCGCCGCGCGGCGGCCCGTAACGCATCGCTCGTCGTATCCCCGCGCTCGACGTGCTCCACGAAGACCGGGCAGGCCTGGGAGTGGAGAACGACCGGAGCGCCCGTTGCCGCGATCGCGCGGTCGTAGGCGCCGCTGTTCACGGTGGCCTCGGTGCCGATCATCCCGACGACGCGGTTGCGCGTGGCGTGGACGGCCGCCCGTGTCCCGGGGTCGATCACGCCGACCACGGGGATGCCGGCGCGCACCGCGATATCCCCGAGCGCGGAGACCTCGACCGAGTTGCAGGCGACCACGAGCATCTTCACTTCGCGATGGATCAGATAGTCGGCGATGTCCAGCGCATACCGGCGGATCTCTTCCACGGGTTTGGGGCCGTAGGGAAACCGCGCGGAGTCGCCGAGGTAGATCAGCGGCTCGTGCGGCAGGAGGTCGAGGATGGCGCGGGCGACGGTGAGGCCGCCGACGCCGGAGTCGAACACACCGATCGGCCGCGGGTCGCTCATGCGCGCGCTACCACCAGAGCGACTCCGCGACGCCCTTCTCGGCCGTCTCCAGATCCTCGGCCCAGGCCTCGGTCGACAGATACTTCCAGCCGCCATCCGCCAGCAGGCAGACGATGTCTCCCGTCTCGAGTTCCGATGCGATGCGTTGCGCGACGTGCACGACCGCGCCGGAGGAGATCCCCGCGAAGATGCCCTCCCGGGCCGTGAGGTCGCGGTTCGTCCGTAACGCGTCGGTCGAATTCACCAGGAACTTCCGATTGACCTCGGCGGGATCGAAGATCGGAGGGACGAACCCGTCATCCAGCGATCGGAGGCCGTAGACCAGATCGCCGAGCTCGGGCTCCGCCGCGATCACCTGGATGTTCGGGTCGTGTTCGTGCAAACGCCGACCGTTGCCGGTAAGCGTTCCGCCGGTCCCCATGCCCGCCACGAAGTGGGTGATGGTCGGGAGGTCGGCAAGGATCTCCGGTGCGGTTCCCTCGTAGTGCGCGAGCGGGTTGGCAGCATTTCCGTACTGGAACGGCATGAAGTACTTGGAGTCCTGCGCCAAGCGCCGCGCGACCTCGATCGAGCCGTTCGTGCCTTTGCTTCCGTCGCTGAAGACGATCTCAGCGCCGAACAGCCGCAGCAGCCCGATCCGTTCCTGGCTCGCGTTGTCGGGGATGACGACCGTGAGCTTGTAACCCTTGCGCGCCGCGACCATGGCGAGCGAGATCCCCGTGTTCCCCGATGTCGGCTCCAGGATCACGCGGTCGGGCGTGAGCTCGCCGGAGGCCTCGGCGACCTCGATCATCTTCTTCGCGATCCGGTCCTTCGTCGAGCCGGTCGGGTTGTTGCCCTC
>JAYUAK010000239.1:0-4258 GCA_043741335.1 Actinomycetota bacterium | reverse complement strand
GGTCCGCCACGGCTCGGTCGTCATCGCGGCCATCACGTCGTGCACGAACACGTCGAATCCCTCGGTGATGCTCGCGGCCGGCCTGCTCGCGAAGAAGGCTGTCGAGGCGGGCCTTGCAACGCAGCCGTGGGTCAAGACGAGCTTGGCTCCCGGGTCGCGGGTTGTCACCGACTACCTCGATCGTGCCGGTCTGACCCCGTACCTGGAGAAGCTGGGGTTCGCGCTCGTCGGCTACGGCTGCACGACCTGCATCGGCAACTCGGGCCCGTTGATCGACGAGGTCGCGACGGCCGTTGATGAAGGCGACCTGAATGTCGTCGCGGTGCTGTCGGGCAACCGCAATTTCGAAGGGCGCATCCACCCGCAGGTGCGCGCCGCCTACCTTGCTTCACCTCCCCTCTGCGTCGCGTTCGCGCTGACGGGCCGCATCGACGTCGACCTGACCACCGACCCCATCGGGGAGGGCGACGCCGGCCCGGTCTATCTCCACGAAATCTGGCCGTCGGCAGCCGAGATCGCCAACGCGATGGCGTCTGCCGTCACGCAAGAGCAGTTCGAAAAGGAGTACGCGCGGATATGGGACGGCGATGAACACTGGGCTGCCCTGCCGTCGCCGTCGGGACCCATGTACGAGTGGGATCCGTCGTCCACCTACGTCGCGGACCCGCCGTTCTTCGACGACTTGGACGCGGTCGTCGCCGATGGAGACATCGAGGGGGCCCGCGTTCTAGTGAAGGTCGGCGATTCGATCACCACGGACCACATCTCGCCGGCCGGCTCGATCAAGGCCGACTCGCCGGCGGGGGAGTACCTGCGGGCGAACGGCGTCGAGCCGCGCGACTTCAACAGTTACGGCGCCCGCCGTGGGAACCACCAAGTGATGATGCGCGGCACGTTCGCGAACATCCGCCTGCGGAACGAGCTGGCGCCCGGTACCGAGGGCCCGTGGACCACGTTCCTGCCGGCCGACGAGGTGACGACGGTGTTCGACGCGGCGGGGCGCTATCGAGAGGCGGGGATCCCACTCGCCGTTATCGCCGGCAAGGAGTACGGAAGCGGTTCCAGCCGCGACTGGGCGGCGAAGGGTCCGGCGCTCCTGGGCGTGCGGTTCGTCATCGCTGAGAGCTACGAGCGGATCCACCGGAGCAACCTGGTCGGCATGGGGATCCTCCCGTTGCAGTTCGCGGCGGGGGAGTCCGCGGCTTCGCTCGGTCTCGACGGCCGGGAGACGTTCTCCGTGCGCGGCCTGGCAGGCGGGGTGACGCCGGGGATGCAAGTCGCGCTCGACGCCGTACGCGCCGACGGCACGACGATCTCCTTCGCGGCCATCGTCCGGATCGACGGCGCGGCCGAGGTGGCGTACTTCTCGAGCGGTGGACTCCTTCGGATGGTGCTGCGGGAGCTGCTCGCGACTGAGCGCACGACCCGAGCACAGGACTGAGTACAACAAGAAGGCGGGGCCTCTCGGCCCCGCCTTCTGCCGCTCGTCCGAGGTGGGTCAGACGAGTTGGTGCTGTGGTTGCTTTTCGTGCTGGAAGATCCTGCCCCGGTGTCCGGGAGTACCGAGCGCGGGGAGGACGTACCGGTCGAGGCCGTAGTACCCGGCGTTCCTCCAGGCGAGGATGAAGAGAACCTCGAGCACGAAGAACACAGGGTTCACACCCGCCACACCAGCGAGCCCGAAAGACACCGTCAGCATGCCTGCGAAGAAGGCCGCGACCCCGACGAACAGACCGACGATTAGCGCGATCCCGATCGCGACCTCGCCGAGCGCGATCACCTTGGAGAACAGTGCCGCCGGTCCGGGGTGTGCCATCCACTTCAAGAACTCCGCGTACCAACCGTAGTTGACCGCGGAGTGCGGGCCCTGCCCAGCGTTCGTCGTCGCGTACCCCAGAAAACCCTTCAGGGGCTCGCTCGTCTTCAGCCAGGATTGGTCCGTGTAGCCGAAGTGCCAGGTCCAGAACCCACCTTCTGTGCCCGTCACCTTCTGGAATCCGGCGTGCAGCCACTCGTAGCCCAGGTACAGGCGTGCTACGAGCCACAGAACCGCCGCGCCGTGGGACGTGAAGAGCCACTTAGCGAATCCCGGCTCCTCCAGCTCCATTTCCTTCTGCATCGTTCCCACCTCCCTTTTCTCCATGACGCAAGCGTCGTGTATAGGGGAGGAGGCGACAGCAGGCGAACGGCCCGGTCCGTGGGGGTCGTTCGGTCTTTGGAAGGAGGTGCTACTCGACGCTGCCCGGCAAGGTGGTGTGGCGAGCGAGATACGCGGCGGCCTCGGCACGACGCGCCACCTCGAGCTTGGACAGGATGCTCGAGACGTAGTTCTTGACGGTCTTCTCCGCAAGTGTGAGCTCGTCGCCGATCTCCCGGTTGGTTTTCCCGTCCGCGACGAGCGTGAGGATCCGTTCCTCCTGCGGCGAGAGTCGCGCGAGCTTCTCATCCTTCATCAGGTGCTTGCCCCTGCGGAGGCGATCGAGGACGGCGCTCGTGACCGCGGGATCGAGCAGGCTGTCACCGGCTCCCACGGCTCGGATCGCGCGGAGCAGGTCGTCCGAGCGCACCTGCTTCAAGACGTATCCGGACGCACCCGCCATGATCGAGGCGAACAGCGCCTCGTCATCGGCGAACGACGTCAGCATCAAGACCGCGATCTTCGGGTGTTTCGCCCGGATCTCTCGGGTCGCCTCGATGCCGCTGCCGTCGATCAGCCGCACGTCCATCACGATCACGTCGGGGCGTGTGCGATCCGCTTCGTCGATCGCGTCGCGGACGGAACCCGCCTCGGCGGTCACGATGATGTCATCTTGTGACTGCAACATCGCGCGGATACCGTCACGGACGATCTGATGGTCGTCGACGAGCATCACGCGGAGCGGGGGTACCTTCACCACGGGCGCATGCTAGCTTGCGGCTCCGGCCGTGTCCTGCTCGTGGCCGGCGCCCGACGCCGACATCAACCTCTCGCCCACCTTGTCGAGGAAGTCCTTGAGCGTGGCCTCGGCCACGCGGAAGAGCACGGCGCGGTCGATCACCTTGCCGAGCGGACCGAGCGGGGGCACGTAGCGGGCGCTGATGGCGAGCTGGGTGCGTTGCGGGCCGAGCGGTGCGACCTCCAGGTCGGCCTCGAGGGCCGGGAACAAGCCCCGGGCACCGGTCGCCGTCCACCGGAGGGGGAGCACGGTCTTGGATGCCATCCGGACCGGCTGACCGAACTCGATCGCGACCTGGCGAGCGACGCGGACGTGCTCGCCGAACCCGACCTCGGCGAGCAGCGCGTCGCCCCGGCTATTCGCCTGGCTCGCGAGCCCCGGGACCCATCCGTCGGGGGCGTCGGTGAGCGCGCGCTCCACGAGCTCCGGCTCGATCGGGAGCTCCACAAAATATCGGGCGAACATGAACGGATTGTCCCGCAGCGCGATCCGCGGAGCGCGGGTCGTTCGACCCCGATGTGGAGGGACCCCCAGCCCCCTCGTCACGGCCCTTGCCCGCCGATACTCGATGGCATATGTGCGAAAGGAGAGTTGCGATGAATGGTTCCATCAGGAGGTGGGTCCTGACGGCTGCTTTGAGCTCGTTGGTGCTCGTGGCGGTTGCGTGCAGCGGCGGAGGGAGCGCATCGGCCGGTAGTGCCGGGGAACAGGCGGCAGCAGCTCCGACGAACATGGAGATCATGCTTTCGGAGTTCTCGATCGATCCGTCGGCCATCACCGTCCCGGTGGGTCAGCCGATCGAGTTCAGCGTGATGAACATGGGGCAGGCGCAGCACACGTTCGCGGTCGACGTGAACGGGAAGAGCTACGCGACCGAGATGATCGACCCGAACGCGGCCGTGACGCTCGACGTTCCCGCGCTCGACGCGGGGACGTACACCGCGTACTGCACCGTCCCCGGCCACAAGGATCTCGGCATGGTAGCGACGGTGACCGCGGGAACCGGGACCGCTGGCGCGACCGGCTCGACGTCGTCGAGTGGCATGAGCGCACAGCAGATGGCCGATATGCACAAGGCGGGCGTGGATGCTTTCCTTGCCGGGAACCAAACCTCCTCGCAGGGGAACCAACCGCTCGAGCCGACGATGGACGGCAACACCAAGGTCTTCGCCCTCACGGCGCAAGACGTCAAATGGGAAGTGTCGAAGGGGCAGCTCGTCGATGCGATGGCGTTCAACGGACAGATCCCGGGTCCGCAGATCGACGTCGGGTACGGAGACCACGTCCGGATCGTCCTGCAGAACCAGCTGGATCAGCCGACC
>JAYUAK010000238.1:0-1708 GCA_043741335.1 Actinomycetota bacterium | reverse complement strand
GCCACCCGTACCCCGACCTGTTCCCTCGTCTATCCGACGACGTCGGCATCGCGAAGTACGCGCAGGACCAGGGGATGCGCGCGGTCATGATCAAGTGCCATCACGAGAGCTCGGTGAGTCGCGCATACCTGACCCAGAAGATCGTCCCCGACCTCCAGCTGTTCGGCGGCGTCGTGCTCAACAGCTACGTCGGCGGGATCAACCCCGCGGCGGTCGAGGCCGCGCTGAAGCTGGGGGGGAAGGAGGTCTGGATGCCGACCGTGGACGCCGCGTACCACGCGGAGATGCACGGCGGGACCGGCGCCTACGACTCGCAGGAGAGCGGGCAAGCGGCCCGTCCGGGGATCTCGGCGATCGACGAGGAGGGGAACCTGCGCCCCGAGGTGATCGAGGTGATCGAGCTCATCGCGCAGCACAACGTGATCCTGGGCACGTGCCACCTCTCGCCGAGAGAGATCGCGCTCCTCGTGACGACGGCTCGGGAACGAGGAGTGCAGAAGATCCTGATCACGCATCCGTTCTTCAAGGTGCCGAACCTCGACATCGACACGCTGAAGTCCCTCGTTGCGCAGGGCGCCTACGCAGAGTTCGGCTACTGCACCGTTTCGCCTATGTGGAACTACGCGACGCTCAAGAAGGTTGCCGGGGCGATCCAGATCCTGGGCTCGGGCAGCTGCGTGCTCGTGAGCGACGCAGGGCAGCGACACAACCCGATGCCGGCCGAAGCCCTGCGGCTGTTCGCGCAGGGCATCTTCGAGTGCGGCGTGCCCGAAGAGGACATCTACCGGATGATCCGCGACAACCCGGCGGACCTGCTCGATCTTCCCGGTACACCGGTCGTGGAAGCCGAGTGACGACAGAGGCGTCCCCGCGCCGGCGGCTGGGCCTCTTGATCCCGTCGTCCAACTCCGTGATGGAGGTGGACTTCTACCGGAACCTGCCTGCGCACGTCACGCTGCACACCGGGCGGATGTACATGGAGAGCACGACCCCCGAGGGCGAGGACCTGATGCTCGACGAGTACACGATCCCAGCCGCTCGCGACGTAGGCACGGCCCGCCCACACGTGATCGTGTTCGGATGCACGAGCGCGGGCGCGCTGCGGGGGAACGAGTACGACCGTGTGCTCTGCGAGCGGGTCGGCCAGATCAGCGGCGCGCAGGCCGTCAGCGTGATCGCCTCCGTCCGGGCCGCGATCGATCGTCGCGGCGCGCGTCGCATCGGCATCGTCACCCCGTACGTCGACTCCTTGAACGAGAAGATCCGCGCCAGCATCGAGGACGAGGGCGATGTTGAGGTCGCCGGCATCTTCGGCCTGGGCATCACCGAGAATTTCGAGATCTCCTCGGTGGAGCCCTCGCGCATCGTCGCGTTCGCCAAGGACTCTCTCGGGGAGCTCGATATCGACCTGGCGTTCGTCTCGTGCACGAACTTCCGCGCGATGGAGTCGATCCCGGCTTTGGAGGACGCCCTGGGGTTGCCGGTCATCACGAGCAACCAAGCCGCGTTCGAGGCGGCGACCGCGGCGCTCGACGCACTCGACTCCGACCGGGAGGCTTGAGGTGTACGCCTCGCCGTTCGACTACGTCGCCGTCTCGGAGTGGGAGGAGGCTGTCGACTTCCTCCAGGAGCACGCCGGGGACGAGCCTAGGGTGATCGCCGGCGGGCAGAGCCTCGTGCCGATCATGAACCTGCGGCTGGCCGAGCC
>JAYUAK010000237.1:0-1708 GCA_043741335.1 Actinomycetota bacterium | reverse complement strand
TTGCCACGATCGCGTGGACCGACGGTCAACCGGTGGTCGACACGCAAGACCAGTCGCTTCGCGCCTCCCTCGAGAAAGTGTTCCGCCGAACGCCGGTCGTGATTGACGACGCGTCGTACCGGCGACTGGGCACGGCAGGCGAGGTGCTGATCCAACCCGGCGACCTGGAGTGGTTCCGCGCCGTCGTCCAGGCCCGCATCCCCGCGGAGTCGGGACTCGTCGGGCGCTTCGTCCCCGGGATCAGCCAGGGCGGGTTCGATCCGGCCGCGGGCTACCGAACGTTCCAAGCCCAGATCGAACGCCTCACGTCATAGCGGTCCCTGCCTCCGCTTCAATTCAGGACGCCGCACCCCGAACATGCTCCAGGCCTATCCTGGTTGGCTTGTCGACCCTTCGAGAACTCATCGATGCGTGTGACCAACATGTCCGTGCGCACCTTGACCCCGGTGAGCGCGTCCTCGCCGTCGGTAGGTGCGAAGACGTGACCGAGCGGGGAGGCCCGGATCAAGGGGGAGCCGGACGGAGGTACGTGATGGTCACCGACCGGAGGCTCCGATGGGTCCCCAGTGCCGACATGCGGAACGAGGCGTCCCTCAACCTCGATGACGTGAGCTCATTCAGCGAGCAGACGATCGCCCACCGCGTCATGGTCACGCTGGAGCATCGGCCGCTTGGCCGTCCGCATCACGTTCCTGCCCACCGGTTCCTGATGTTCCAGTGGGGGAATGCCGTGTCGACCGACCCTCTCCCTCGCACCAGACTCGCGTTCAGCCGCCGTGATGCGGAAGCAGCCATCGCGCTCAGGGGGCAGCTCACCTCCCGTTGTACGTGCTCGCCCTGAGACGTTTCAGACGGAGGATCCAGCGCCGGCCGCGCCCTCCGCCAACCACGCCTTGCCTTCCGCGCAGAACGTCCGGAAGTCGCAGTACGTGCACTGCTGGCCGGGTGTGGGGTCGAATGCTCCCGCGTCGATCGAGTGGAGCGCCTCGGCGACGCGTGTTCGCACCGCGTCGGGGTCCTCCATCGGATGGGAGACCTCGTCGCCGCTCGCCAGGTACAGGTAGGTGAGCGCGATGTCGGCATGCTTCTTGCCCCAGATCTCGACGCACGCCAGCCCGTACAGATCCAGCTGGAGCGCCGCGATCGGGTCGTCGTCCGCCGGCCGCTTGCCGGTCTTCCAGTCCACGACCTCCCACGCGCCGTCGGGCTCGCCGTAGACGGCATCGATGCGTCCCCCGACCGTGAAGCCTTCCAGGCGAAGCAGGAACGGCCGTTCGGCGTGCAGCGGCGTGGCGTCGGCAAATCGGCTGCCCAGGAACGCCTCTCGGAGGCGTTCGACTTTGCCCGGCTCGCCGGCCAGCTCCTCGGCCGTCTGGTCGGGGACCTCCTCGATCTCCAACAACACGGCCTGCCCACTCGCGCGTCGCTCGATCCACCGGTGGACCTCGGTGCCGATCCGCGCGGCCGGACCGCTGAATCGCGGCAGCGGCCGCACGGCCGTCCAGTAGAACCGCTTCGGACAGCGCGCGTAGTCGATCACGCCGCCCACCGAGACCGTCCGCCTGGCGATGGGTCCACCAGCGCCGGCAAGACCGTCCGCACCCTCGCGTTCCAACAGGAAACCGGCGTGGTGCCGGCGCTCGGCGGCCAGCTCCTCGAACAGCTCGCGCTCTTCCGGTTTGAGGTGTTCGAGCAGCGTTGGCTGCAC